>JAEVZM010000242.1 GCA_023392225.1 Pseudomonadota bacterium | reverse complement strand
CGGGGGCTCCCCCCGGGCGTGGCGGCGGGGCGGCGGGGTGCGGCCCGGCGTCTATGCCGGTCGATGCTACTCGATCACCGTGTTGGCACGAGCCAGCACCGCCTCGGGGATGGTGACGCCCATCTTTTCGGCTGCCGCCTTGTTGACGAACAGGTCGGTGCCCGAGGCGAAGGTCACGTCGATGTCGCCCGGCTTCTCGCCCTTGAGGATGCGCGCGACCACCTTGCCGGTCTCGACGCCGACGTCGAAGTAGTTGAAGCCGATCGAGGCGAGGGCGCCCCGCTGCACGCTGTCGGTGTCGCCGGCATAGAACGGGATGTCGTTCTCCTCGGCGACCGCGATCGCCGCCTCGAGGGCCGAGACGACGGTGTTGTCGGTCGGCACGTACATGGCGTCGGCCTTGCCGACGAGGCCGCGCGCGGCGGCCTGGACGTCGGCCGACTTGGTGACCGGCGCCTCGACCACGGCGAGGCCGGCCTCGGTGGCGACCTCCTTGAGGCGCTCGACCAGCGAGACCGAGTTGGCCTCGCCCGGGTTGAACAGGACGCCGATGGTCTTCACGTCCGGCGTGATCTCCTTGATCAGCGCGACATGGTCGGCCATCGGCGACATGTCGGAGATGCCGGTGATGTTGCCGCCCGGCGCGGCGAGCTGCTTGACGAGGCCGGCGGCCACCGGGTCGGTCACGGCAGTGAAGACGATCGGGATGTCCGAGGTGGCAGCGGCGGCGGCCTGGGCCGAGGGGGTCGAGATCGGCACGATCACGGTGACGGCGTCGCCGACGAACTGGCGGGCGATCTGGGCTGCCGTGGCCGGCGCGCCCTGGGCCGACTTGTAGACGAAGTCGATCTCCTTGCCGTCGGTGAAGCCCTCGGCGGCGAGGCCTTCCTTGACGCCGTCACGGGCGGCGTCAAGCGCCGGATGCTCGACGATCGCGGTGACCGCTACGGTGATGTCGGCGGCATAGGCCGGCGCGGCGACGAGGGCCGCGGCCAGCGCGAGACCAAGCTTGCGCATGTCGTTTCTTCTCCCCATTCAAAAAATCGGCCATCTGGAACGCAAAATGAGCCGTTCGACCGCCGAAAAACGATCTTTCCCGAAGCGAGTCAATGGGCGGCTAGCGCCGGCCGCCGACCTCGTCGATGTGGTAGAGGAGGTCGGCCGGGTCCTCGTAGACGCGGTAGGCGCTGGCCTTGACCAGCTCGTCCTCGCCATAGCCGCCGGAGAGCAGGCCGACCCCGAGGGCGCCGGCGCGGCGGGCCGCGAGCATGTCCCAGATGCTGTCGCCGATCACGCAGGCATGGGCGATCGGCTTGCCGAGCGCAGCGGCAGCGGCGAGGAAGAGGTCCGGATCCGGCTTGGCGTAGCGGACCTTGTCGCGGGTGACGACCGGCGTCTTCTCGTGGTCGACGCCGAGCATCTCGATGATCGGCCCGGCGGTCTCGATGCGGCCGCTGGTGGCGATCGCCCAGGGGATGCCGGCGTCGCTGAGATAGGCGAGCAGCTCGCGCGCCCCGGGGAGCGGGCGCACGTCATGGGCGCGGGCCTTGTAGGCGGCGGCATGGCGCTTGCGGATGCGGTCGATCCGGGCGTCGTCGATCGCGTGGCCCGTCTCGCGGAACAGCATGTTGGTGAACAGGCCGCCCGACATGCCGATGCGCCGGTGGATGCGCCAGATCGACAGCTCGATCCCTTCCTCCTGCAGCGCCTCGTGCCAGGCGAGGACGTGCTGGTAGACGCTGTCGACGAGGGTGCCGTCGAGATCGAAGAGGAACGATACGGCGTGGTCGCTCATCGGGTCTGCCCTTCTCTGGCGCTGTCGAGTCGGCGCAAAGGTTAGCACAGCTCGCGCCGCTGCTCGCCCTGGCGAGGCACGGGCGCGCCCCGGAACCGCGCGCCGCGCGCCACGTTTCCGGTCCATGTCGGGACATGGAGAGGATCTCGTTCGATGATTATGTCGATCGCGCCCGGGCGGGCTCGCCCATGAGCGAGGCGGTGCTGAAGCCGGAGCAGGAAACGGACTCGGGTGCCGGGCTGTCCGTGTTCCGGCTCGTCCCCACGGCGCGGCGCGAGGACCGGCGGTTCGCGCGGGATGCGTTCCATGGCGAGGTGGTGGTGCGGGCCTCTTCAGAGGCCGACGCGCGAAAGGTCGCCGCCGAGGCCGAGGCGGAAGCCCTGCCGGAAAGCCCCCGGGAGCGGAGCCCGTTCACGGACGCCTCGCTCTACACCGTCATCGCCGTTCCCGGCGCTCCCTTTCTCCGTGGCGGACGACGTGGCCTGATCGCCGGCCGGTTCAACCCGAGCAAGGTCGGCGGCTGAACAATTTTCAGGCACGGTTCGGAACCCGCTCCCGCCTCACGGATTTTTGAGGGACGGGAGACGGCTTGCGGACCGGAGACACCGGCCGCTTCGTTCCCCGACGTTCAAGTCACACACCAAAGAGGGAGGGGCGCGCCATGTCGGTGCCGTCGGAGGTTGATGTTGCCATCATCGAGGAGCGGGTGACGGTCGAAAGGCCCATGTCCTGGCGCGCGGTGCTTGCGGGCGTCGTGGTGGCGCTCGTCGTTCAGGTCCTTCTTGCCATCCTCGGCGGCGCGATCGGGCTGACGCTGGTCGACCCGACGGAGACCGGCAATCCCGAGATCGGGACGATCGGCATCGCCGCCATCTGCTGGTGGGTGCTGTCGGGCGTGCTCGCGGCCTGGGCGGGCGGCGTCACCGCGGGCCGGCTCTGCGGGCTTCCCGCCACCGGGGCGGCCGCCTGGCACGGGCTCGTCGCCTGGGCCGCCACCACGCTCATCATCTTCTATCTCATGACCACGGCGATCGGCTCGATCGTCGGTGGCGCGTTCGGGGCGATCGGAAACGTCGCGGGTGCCGCGGCCGGGACCGCGGCAGCGGTGACCCCGGCCGTCGCGGATGCGGCCGATCCCTTTGCCGGGATCGAGACCAGGCTCAACGACACGCTCGGCGTCAGCGATCCTGCTGCCGGCCGGGCCGCGCTCACCGACATGGTCCGCACCGCGTTCACCGCCGAGGGCGACGAGGCCGATGCCGCCATGGACCGTGCGGCGGAGTCGCTCGCCCGTGCGACGCGGACGACGCCGGAGGAGGCGCGCCAGCAGATCGAGACCTGGAAGGAGGACTTCGACGCAGCCGTAGCCCGGGCCGAGACCGAGGCGCGCGAGGCGGCCGACGTCGCGAGGAAGGCAGCCTCCGCGGCGGGCTTCGTCAGTGTCATCGCCCTCGTGTTCGGCGCCCTCGCCGGCTGGTTCGGCGGCCTCAACTCGCCGGTGCCGACCAACGACACGCTGCTGGGCTCCGGCTTCGGCCGCCGCCGCGCCGCCCCGGTGGTGCGGTGATGGCCGGCCGTCGGACCAAGCGGGCGACCGGTTCGACGGCCGCCCGCCAGCGGAAGATCCAGGCCGGCATCGACGGCAAGAAGGCCGCGACGTCGCCGTCGAGGAAGCGCGAGGGGGCGATGCAGGCCGGGGCACGGAAGTACCCGGAGCTGCCATTCCCGAAGCAGCATCTCCGGAAACCCGGCCGCGAGTCCGTGCTCGAGCCCGCGCCGATGTACGACGCTCCGTTCTACATCGGCTCGGGCAAGCTGGACGGCAAGGTGGCGCTGATCACCGGGGGCGACTCCGGGATCGGCCGGGCGGTGGCGGTGCTGTTCGCCCGCGAGGGGGCGGACGTCGCCATCGCCTATCTGAGCGAGGACGGCGACGCCGCGGACACGGTCGCCGCGATCGAGGCCGAGGGGCGGAAGGGCATCGCCATTCGCGGAGACGTCCGCGACCGGCGGGCCTGCCAGAGGATCGTCCGGGAGACGGTGAAGCGCCTCGGCGGCATCAACGTGCTGGTCAACAACGCGGCGTTCCAGCTCCACGTCCCCGCGTTCGAAGACCTCACCGCCGCCCAGTTCGACGAGACGCTGAAGACCAACCTCTACGGCTACTTCCAGATGACCCAGCTCGCCGTCGCCCACATGGGCGTCGGCGATGCCATCGTCAACACCGGCTCGGTGACCGGCATCAAGGGCAGCAAGAACCTCCTCGACTACTCGATGACCAAGGGCGGCATCCACGCCTTCACCCGCGCGCTTGCCGCCCATCTCGTGCCGCGCGGAATCCGCGTCAATGCCGTCGCTCCGGGACCGGTGTGGACGCCGCTCAACCCGGCCGACAAGGCGGCGGAGGACGTTGCCATGTTCGGTGCGGGCACGCCGATGAAGCGGCCAGCGCAGCCCGAGGAGATCGCGCCAGCCTACGTCTTTCTCGCCTCGCCGCAGTGCTCAAGCTACATTACCGGCGAGATCCTGCCGATCGTCGGCGGGTATTGAGGAGGGTTGGCCATGGCGGACGACAAGACCCCGGCCCCGGCGGGGGCCGGCGAGCAGCGGAGCGGCTCGGCCGACAAGCCGGCCGGCGGCGCCAAGGGCGGCGCGAACGATACCAAGGCGCCGCCGCCCAAGCGCGGCTGAAAGAGCGGGTCCGGTCTACCCCGGCAGCGCG
Source organism: Pseudomonadota bacterium (assembly GCA_023392225.1). Taxonomy (GTDB): domain Bacteria; phylum Pseudomonadota; class Alphaproteobacteria; order Rhizobiales; family Kaistiaceae; genus Bauldia. The sequence continues at coordinate 5,713 of JAEVZM010000242.1, read as the reverse complement.
TTCGAGGCTTCGAACAGCGGCACGATCTTCATCTCGGGCACCTTGACCAGCCCCTTGTCGGTGATGCGGATCTCCGGGATGACCGACAGCGGGATCAGGTTGAAGCCCATATAGGGGATGAGGCATCCGGCATCGGTCCACTCCGACTTCAGGGCCTTGACCTCCTCAGCCACCGCGCCGACCCGTTTGTCGGAGAGGAGGCCGGCGATCGGCAGCGGCACCGAGGCGCGGACCTTGCCGTCGGCCACCACCACCACGCCGCCTTGCGTCGCCGCCACCGCATCGAGCGCGACGCGCATGTCGGCCTCGTTGGTGCCAGCGACGATGATGTTGTGGCTGTCATGGCCGACGCTGGAAGCGACCGCGCCGCGCTTCAGGTTGAAATCCTTGAGAAAGCCGTGGGCGACGTTGCCGTTGGACTTGCCGTGGCGCTCGACCACGGTGACGAAACAGAGCCCGTGCTCGGCGAGGAGGGGCTGCCAGTCGGCCGCGGGCTCGACGGCGATGCGGTCGTGGAACAGGACGATCCCCGGCAGCGCGGTGCGGATGACGTTGATGAACACCGGCCGGTCGGGCATCTCCGGCACCAGAGGCAGGTCCTTCGGCACCTTGACGGTGCGATAGGCGGCCTCGGGATAGCGGTAGCGATTCGACAGCGCCGCATCGAGCGCCGGGGTGATCTTGCGGTCCTTCACCACCCCAACGCCGCCATACCAGGTCGATTGCGGCTTGAGGTCGTCGTCGAGCAGCACGAGGTCGGCGCGCCGGCCGCCGCCAAGGCCGCCGATCTCGCCGTCCATGGCGAAGCGGGTGGCGCCGTGGAGCGAGCCCATCGACCACGCCTTGAGCGGCGGGACGCCGAGCCGGATCGCCTCGCGCACCACCCAGTCCTGGCCGAACAGGAGCAGGTCGTCGGCGTCGCGGTCGTCGGTGCAGACGCAGATGCGCTTGGTCGCGACGCCGAGCTCGGTGACCACCTTGCCGGCCTCGACGATCGAGTTCCACGGCGTCTTGGGGTTGCCACCGCGGAGGAACACCCAGATGCCGGCTTCGAGCAGGTCCTCGGCGATGTCGCGGTCGATCGCCTCGTGGGTGTCGGTGACCCCGCTCGCGGCATAGGCGGCGACGAACTCGCGCCCGTAGATGTGGCCCGAGACCGGGCGGCCGCGGGAGAGCGCGGCGGCGATGATGGCGTGGCTGCGCGCGTCGCCCATGGTGACCGGGACGAAATCCATCTTCTCGCCGAGCGCCACGGCCTCCGGCCACTTGTCGAAGAGCGCGGCGATCTTCTCCGGCGTCAGGTCGCCGCCGGCGGTCTCCATCTCCGGGGTGGTCGCGGGCACCGTGCTCGGCACCGTCAGGAAGATCGACAGCGGCGCCTCGCGCGCATCCTCGAGCATCGCCTCGACGCCGGCGACGTCCATCACGTTGCCGATCTCGTGGCTGTCGCAGAAGATCGTGGTGGTGCCGTTGAGCAGCGCCGCCTCGGCATAGGCGCAGGCGGTCACCATGCTCGATTCGATGTGGATGTGCGGGTCGACGAGGCCGGGGGCGAGGATGGCGCCGGCGGCATCGACGGTCTCGGCGCTGCCCCCGTGGCGGCCGGCCTTGTGGGTCCCGGCGGGCTGGAGGGCGGCGATGCGGCCGCCGGCGACCCAGATCTCGCGATCCTCGAGCATCCGCTCGCTATAGGTCGAGAGCACCCGCGCACCGGTGATGACCAGGTCGGGCGGCGCGCGGCCGGCGGCGACGTCGGCGAGGTGGCGGGTCATGGTCGCGAGCGGGGCGACGGAGAAGCGGGTGAGGCTGGCCATGGAGTCCTCCGGGGTTCGTCCGGGCGGCGGTACGACGGAGCCTAATAGTAGTCCGGAATCCCCGGCATTGTCGTGAACCCCGGGATGCTCCGGAAGCGCCGTGCCCAGCGCCGCAGCGCTGGATAGGCATCGTGCTCGATGCCGGCGTCCCGCGACAGCGCGAAGGCAGGGTAGAGGACGATGTCGGAGACCGTCGGCCGCTCGCCGACGAACCAGCGCCCGCCGGCGAAGCCGCGGCCGGTCATGTGGTCCTCCATCACCCGGAAGGCGGTGCGGGCGTCCTTGAGGAGGCTCTCTGCCGGCGGGTCGGCCTCGAACATCGCCTGGCGGCGGGCGAGCGCGGCGGGGCGCAGCGCCTCGGCGGCGAAGGACAGCCACATCATGGTGTGGGCAAACAGCACCGGATCGTCGGCCGGGTACCAGCGGTCGAGGGGATCGTAGCGCCGCGCCAGGAAGGCGACGATCGCCTCGCCGCCATGGAGGACGAGGGTGCGGTCGGTGAGGATCGGCAGGGTGCCGCGCGGGTTGAGCCGGCGGAGCGCCGGGGTCAGCCGGCCGCTGCCGACCGGAATCCGCTCGTGGGCGAGATGCAGCGCGGCGAGCATCAGCCGTACCTTGTAGCAGCCATCGTCGAGCTCGTCGTCGTAGAGGACGATGGTCATGATGCCGGCTCCGCCTCGATCGACCGGCGGAACTCCTCCAGCCAGTGGCTGACCCGGGCGCGCTCGTCGCCCGGCCCGGCGATCGCGGCATGGAGGGCGCATGCACCGCTCGAGAGGGGCTGGACGCCGAGGAAGATGGCATGGTCGTCGCTGCCGAGCACCACCAGCGCCGGTGCCGGCGCGCCGACGCTCCAGTCGCCGCTCCGGCCGTCCTCGCGGGGTGGCCCGGCATCATAGAGCAGCCGCGCTGTCGCGACCCCCGCCGCGCGCTCGACGGTGATGCTCCGTACCGGCTGGACCGCCCGCTCCCCGGGCGGCGGATGGGCCGCCGCCATTTCGGAATCGCATGCCCAGATCATGCCCAGCCGCTCGATCGCATCGAGCACCGGGACGCGGACCGTCTCGGGCGGCACCAGCTCCGGGTGGGCGGGAATGTGCCGGCACTGGCCGCCGGCATCGTACTGCCAGCCGTGATAGAGGCAGGCGATGTGGTCGCCGCGCACGAACCCGAAGCTCAACCGCATGCCGCGATGGGGACAGCGGTCGTCCCAGACATGGGCGGTGCCGGAGGCATCGCGCCAGACGACGATCTCGCGGCCGAGGAGACGGGTGCCATTCGAGGTGCCGGGGTCGATGTCGGCCGAGAGCGCGACGGGATGCCAGGCGGGGACGGCTGTCACAGGGCACCGTCCCGGGGGGCGGTCGTGCGGCGCGTGTCGTGGACGAGGCAGTCGGCCGGCCCCAGGCTGCAGGCCATCTCGAAGGCGTCGACCAGGTCGGGCTGGCCGCTGATCGTCACCACCGCCCGGTCGGCATCGAGCGAATCGAGCCGGTGGGCGAGGGACAGCCGCCCCGCCCGGTGGGCGACGAAGTCGGCGAAGCTGTCGGGCCGCAGCCGGCCAAGGAAGACCAGGGTGGTCGGCGATATGGGGCGGGAACTCGGTTCGGCAAGCATGTCCGCTTCGAATGCAATGCTCGGGCCGACGCCGGCCACGACTCCGTCTCTTTGACGTATTGAGACGACAGTTGCGTGGCAAGCGGCTCCGCTCGGCTGCGACGATCCGGAGCGGGATAGTTGTGGCCTCGGCGCGGGGCCTGGGGCAGCATGGGAAACCTAGGCGGCAAAGGACGGTGCCGCCGTTCGGATGGGCAGGGCATGGGCCAGGAACTGGGCAAGGCATCGGCAGCGACGGTTCGCGACGACTGGTACTGCATCGGCGCGCGGCGCGAGATCACGGGCATTCCGGCACGGAGCCGCCTGCTCGGCGAGGAGATCGTCGCGGTGCGCGCCCGGGACCGCTCGGTGGGGGTGACGGCCGGCGGCCGGCCGCTGCCGGTCCGCGAGCGCTACAGGATGGTGTGGACGACGCTGGGCGCGCCGGAGCGCGACATCGTCGAAATTCCCGAGGCGGAGGAGACCGACCGCCGCGTGGTGCCCTGCGGGGCGGTGACGGTCAACGCATCGGGCCTTCGGATCGTCGAGAACTTCCTCGACATGGCGCACTTCCCCTTCGTCCACACCGACATCCTCGGCGCCGAGCCGCATACCGAGGTGCGGCAGTACCGGGCCGAGATCCGCCGCGACGTCGACGAGGTCTGGGCGACCGACTGCGCCTTCTTCCAGCCGCGGGCGGCCATGTCGGCCCGCGACGGCATCATGGTCGACTACATCTACCGCGTGGCGACGCCGTTCGTGACGCTGCTCTACAAGACCGCACCGGGATCGCCCAACCGCTCCGACGTGATCTGCCTGTTCGTGCAGCCGATGGCGCCGGACCGCTGCCGGGCGCATCCGCTCCTCCTGGTGCTCGACAACGAGACGTCGGAGGAGGCGCTGATCGCGTTCCAGGAGATGATCTTCCTCCAGGACCGCATCATCCTCGAGAACCAGCGGCCGCGACTGCTGCCGCTCGAGCCGCGAGCCGAGATCCCGACCCGGGCCGATGCCTCCTCGATCGCCTACCGGCGCTGGCTCAAGGAGAAGGGCGTCACCTACGGGACGGTCGAACACGCATGAGCGGCACGGTTCGCGGCAAGACCGTCGCCGGCACCTTCGTCCATGCGCCGGAACCGGAGTCGCTCGAGATCCTCGACGATGCGCTGGTCGTCGTCGACGAGCATGGCGTCATCGCCGCCGTGGTGCGGCGGGACGACCCGAAGCATGCGGCGCTGAAGGCCGAGGCAGCCCGCGACGGCCGGCTGCTGACGACGCCCGCGGGCAGCATGGTGCTGCCCGGCTTCGTCGACCTCCACATCCACGCCCCGCAATATCCGCAGCTCGGCACCGCGCTCGACGTGCCGCTCGAGGTCTGGCTGCAGCGCCACACGTTCCCGCTCGAGGCGCGCTACGCCGATGCCGGCTTCGCCGAGACGGTCTACGCGACCCTGGTCGCAGACCTCCTCGCCAACGGCACCACCACGGCGGTCTATTTCGCCACCATCCACGAGGCGGCGACGCGCCGCCTGGTCGACGCCTGCCTCACCCATGGCCAGCGGGCGCTGGTCGGCAAGGTGGCGATGGACAATCCCGACGAGTGCCCGCCGTTCTATCGCGACGCCTCGGCCGAGGCGGCGATCGCCGGCACGCGCGCGCTGATCGACTATGTCCGCACCCATCCGGACAATCGCGGCCTGGTCGAGCCGGTGGTGACGCCGCGCTTCGTGCCGTCGTGCACCGACCCGCTGCTCGAGGGGCTGGGAGCCATCGCGCATGAGTGCGGCTGCGCGGTGCAGACCCACTGCTCGGAGAGCGACTGGCAGCACGGCTATGCCCGGAGCCGCTTCGGCATCAACGATGCGGCGGTGCTCGACCGCTTCGGCCTGCTCACCCGGCGGACCGTCCTCGCCCATGGCAACCTCCTCGGCGAGGACGACATGGAGCGGGTGCGGGCCCGGGGCTCGGGCATCGCCCATTGCCCGCTGTCCAACGTCTATTTCTCGAACGCGGTGTTCCCGCTCCGCCGGGCGCTGGAGAAGGGGCTCCGCGTCGGCCTCGGCACCGATATCGCCGGCGGGCCGAGCGCGTCGCTGCTCGAGAATGCCCGTTTCGCGGTGACCGCCTCGCGGATGCTGGAGGAGGGCGTCGACCCCGCCCTGCCGCCGGAGCGGCGCGGCCGCCCGGCGTCGCGCATCGACTTTCGGACCGCGCTCCACCTTGCGACCGCCGGCGGGGCCGACGTCCTCGACCTGCCGGTCGGGCGCTTCGCGGCCGGCCGCCAGTTCGATGCCGTGCTGGTC
>JAEVZM010000155.1 GCA_023392225.1 Pseudomonadota bacterium | reverse complement strand
GCCCGACCATGACGATCGCCGAATGGCCATGCTCGGCCATGCGCGCCGCCGCCGTCGAAAGCTTGTCCTCGGCCGTCACCCGGGGCGGGTCCGCCATCATCGCGTCACCGACCCGGATCAGCCGCAGGCGCTTGAGGGTGCGATCGTTGCCGACGAAGTCGGCGACGAAGCTGTCGACCGGATGGGCGAGGATGTCGTCGGGCTTGTCGTACTGGACCAGGCGCCCGTCGCGGAAGATGGCGATGCGGTCGGCCATCTTCACGGCCTCGTCGATGTCGTGGCTCACGAACATGATGGTCTTCTTCAGCCGCGCCTGCATCTTGAGGAACTCGTCCTGGATGACCTCGCGGTTGATCGGGTCGATGGCGCCGAACGGCGCGTCCATCAGCAGGATTGGCGGATCGGCGGCGATGGCGCGCAGCACGCCGACGCGCTGCTGCTGGCCGCCCGAGAGCTCCTTGGGATAGCGCCGCAGAAAGATGCCCGGGTCGAGTGCCACCATGTCGAGCAGCTCCGCGGCGCGCTCCCGCGACTTGGCGCGCGGCCAGCCAAGCATGTCGGGCACGATGCAGATGTTGTCCTCGATCGTCTTGTTGGGAAACAGGCCGATCTGCTGGATGACGTAGCCGATGCCGCGCCGAAGCGTGACCGGATCGACGCTCATGGCATCGCGGCCGTCGATGGTGATCGTGCCCGAGCTCGGTTCGATCAGTCGGTTGACCATCTTCAGCGTCGTGGTCTTCCCGCAGCCCGAGGGGCCAAGCAGGACGCAGATGTCGCCGTCCGGCACCTCCATCGTGACGCGGTCCACCGCGGCGGCATTGGATCCGGGAAAGACCTTGCTGAGGGCGTCGAGACGGATCATGCCGTTGCCTTCACGTCATTGCGCAGACCGGGGGAGGTCAGGAGGCGCTGGAGGGCGAGGAGCCCGAGGTCGGCAACGATGGCGAAGATGCTCACCGCAAGCGCGCCGGTGATGAGCTGTCGCGGATCGGACTGGCTGATGCCCCGGGCGATGAACACGCCGAGACCGCCGGCGCCGATATAGGCGGCGATCGCGGTCACCCCGATGTTCATCACCACGGCGATGCGAACGCCGGCCATGATGACCGGGATGGCCAGCGGCAGCTCCACCAGGCGCAGCCGCTGCAGCCAGGTGAGCCCCATCCCGCGCGCGGCCTCGCGCAGCGCCGGTTCGACATTGCCGATCGCGGTGTGGGTGTTGCGGATGATCGGAAGTTGCGAATAGAGAAACACCGCAATCACCGCCGGCAGATAGCCGATACCCTGGCCGATCAGCGACAGCACCGGGATCATCATGCCGAACAGCGCGATCGAGGGAATGGTGATCAGGATCGAGGCCACGTAGAGCACGGCCGCCGCGGCGCGCGGACTGCGGGTGATGGCGACACCGATCGGCACCCCGGTCAGGATCGCCAGTCCCACCGCGACCGCGACGATCGAAGCGTGTTCCCCGGCGCGCGTGACGACAAGCTGCCAGTTGTCCAGTATGTAATTCAGCACATCCATGATCACGTCCAGTGTCACGCACACTGACGCGGATTGCAATGCCGTTTGTGGCAGAATCCAGTCAGTCATTCATGGATCATGGCGATCAAATACAAGCCGATGTAGCTTTCCAGGACGATCCATGAATTGGAGCAAACGATGTAAATAACGATGGAAAACTACTTACGAACCAAATATTTATTTACATAGATTGTTCATTCATCTTCAAAGAACCCGGCGAGTTTCGAGGGGTGTTGGTGTTCGCCGCTCCTACGCGCCTCGCGCGAGCCGGCGAAGTAGCGGCAGGCAAAATCCGCCGAAGGCCGGCTTCTCGCGAGTTCCCGGCAAGTCCGGAGCGGCCTTACTGTCAGGACATGTCAGTAGAGCGGTCGGGACGCCGGGCAACCTGCCTTCCTGCTTTTGACATTCGTCTCCGATCGACTAGGGTCGGCGCCGGTTCACGGCAATGCAGCCTCACAAGTCTGCCGCCAGCTCGAGGAACGTGCCGTCGAGTTGGGTGTTATGAAAGCTGGATGCGTGGACCAGTGGCCGCGACCGCCCGCTTGCGCGTTGGGGACACGGCCGCGATCAAGCGCTGCGGGACGGATTGCCGTGTCGTGTCCCGTTGGAACCATACCCAGTTGACTCATAAGGAGATTGCGATGAAAGGCCCGATCCTTGCCCTCGCTGCCCTCTTCATCGCCGCGCCGGCCTGGGCGCAGGACGCACCGAAGTGCGAGCTCGACCGGCCGGTCATGTTCGGCGACCTCAATTGGGATTCGGCGCGCTTTCACGCGGCGGTCGCCGGCTACATCATCCGCACCGGCTATGGCTGCGAGACCGACAGCATTCCGGGTGATACGATTCCGCTGATCAACGGGGTCGCGCGTGGCGATGCCGATCTGGTGATGGAGATCTGGACCGCCAACCCGGCGCAGGCCTGGGTCGATGCCGAGAAGGCCGGCCAGACGGTGGCGCTCGGCACCACCTTCCCGGACGCGAGCGAGGGCTGGTTCGTGCCGACCGCGATGGTCTCCGGCGAGAAGGCCGTCGCGCCGGATCTCAAGTCTGTCGCCGACCTTGCCAATTACCGCGACCTGTTCACCGAGCCGGAGGAGCCCGGCAAGGGGCGCTTCTACAACTGCCCGGCGGGCTGGCAGTGCGAGATCGTCAATTCGAAGAAGCTCGAGGCCTATGGTCTCGCCGAGTCCTTCACCAATTTCCGCCCAGGCACCGGCGAGGCGCTCGCCGCGGCGGCCGAGACCGGGGCACTCCGCGACAAGCCCACGCTCTTCTACTACTGGGGGCCGACCTGGCTGCTCGGCAAGTACGACTTCACCCGCCTCGAGGAGCCGCCCTTCGACAAGGCGAAGTGGGATGCGATGATGGCCGCCGAGCACCCGACCGAGGCCACCGCCTATCCCGACAGCAAGGTGGTGATCGGCGCCAACAAGGCGTTCACCGAGGCCGCGCCGAACCTTGCCGCCTTCCTCACCGCCTATAGCTCGACCAACGCCGCGACGTCGGCGATGCTCGCCTACATGCAGGACAACAAGGCCGGTCCCGAGGATGCCGCCATCCATTTCCTCAAGACCACCGAGGACTGGATGAAGTGGGTTCCTGCCGATGTCGCCGAGCGGGTGAAGGCGTCGCTCGGCGCGTAGCCCGGGCCGGCGCCGTGAGGTCCGGCGGGGGCCTTCCCCCGCCGTCGGGGTAGGGAAGGGGCAGGCATGTTCCCCGACATCGGCACGCCGATCGCCGAGGCGGTAGACGGGTTCGTCACCTGGCTGGTGGTCGAGCACGGCGCCTTCTTCGAATCGATCGGCAACGGCCTGCTCGGCATACTGGTGCCGCTCGAGCGGCTTCTGCGCGGCGCCCCGCCACCGGTGGTGCTGGCCGCCGTCGCCCTGATCGCCTTCGCCGCAAGCCGGAACGTGGTGCTGAGCCTGGCGATGGCGTTCCTCGCCTGGCTGATCGGCTGCCTGGGCCTGTGGGACCAGGCGATGCAGACCGTCGCACTGCTCATCGTCTCGGTGGTCATCGCCATCCTCCTCGGCATTCCGTTCGGCATCCTCGCGGCACGGAGCGCGATCGCACGGGCGATCATCAATCCCGTCCTCGACCTGATGCAGACCATCCCGAGCTTCGTCTACCTGATCCCGGCGGCGATGCTGTTCGGGCTCGGCAAGGTGCCGGCGATCCTCGCCACCGTGATCTACGCCACGCCGCCGCTGATCCGGCTCACCTACCTCGGCATCCGCGAGGTCGACCGCGCCGTCGTGGAGGCGAGCCGCTCGTTCGGCGCGACCCGCTGGCAGGTGCTGCGCGGCGTGCAGATCCCGCTGGCGCTGCCCAGCATCATGCAGGGCATCAACCAGACCATGATGATGGCGCTGGCCATGGTCGTGATCGCCTCGATGATCGGCGCGCGCGGCGTCGGCGAGGCGGTGCTGATCGGCCTCCAGCGCAACGAGCCCGGCACCGGGCTCGTCGGCGGCCTGGTCATCGTCCTCCTCGCCATCATCTTCGACCGCACCACCCAGGCGCTCGGCCGCCGGCTGCAGGCCCACCGCCGGGCGCGGAGCTGATCCCCGTGGGCCTGATCGACGTCCGCCATGTCTCCAAGGTCTTCGGTCCGGCACCGCGGAAGGCGCTGGCGCTGGTCCGTGGCGGCATGGACAAGGACACGCTGCTCGCCCGCACCGGTGCCGTCCTCGCGCTCGACGACGTGTCGCTGTCGGTGGAGCGCGGCGAGACCTTCGTCGTCATGGGGCTGTCCGGCTCAGGCAAGTCGACCCTCATCCGCCACCTCAACCGGCTGATCGACCCGACCGAGGGCGAGATCGTGATCGACGGGGTGGATGTGCTCGGCCTGCCGATCCGCGCGCTCGAGCAGTTCCGCCGCGAGAAGATGGCGATGGTGTTCCAGCGCTTCGGCCTGTTTCCGCACCGGACGGTGGTCGACAACATCGCCTATGGCCTCGAGGTGCGCGGCATGGCCAGGACCGCGCGGCGGGAGCGGGCCGCCGAATGGGTGGCGACGGTCGGTCTCGCGGGCTACGAAGACCGGTATCCGGCGGCGCTGTCGGGCGGCATGCAGCAGCGCGTCGGTCTCGCCCGCGCCCTCTGTGTCGATACCGGCATCCTGCTCATGGACGAGGCCTTCTCGGCCCTCGACCCTTTGATCCGCAGCGAGATGCAGGACCAGCTCGTCGATCTCCAGGCCCGGCTGCGCAAGACGATCGTGTTCATCACCCATGACCTCGACGAGGCCCTTCGCCTGGGGGATCGCATCGCCATCCTCAAGGACGGCCGGCTTGCCCAGGTCGGCACGCCGACGGAGATTCTCGAGCATCCCGCCGACGACTACGTCCGCGCCTTCGTCGACATCGTCAACCGCCGGCGCATGCCCGGCGGCGCCCGCCCGGGCTAGCGAAGCAGCAGCCCGCCGGCGACGTCGATCAGACCGATGAGAATGCCGGTCACCACGATGCCTCCGAGAATCCCGAGGATGATCATGGCGCCGTCGCGCTGCATCATGCCGAGCGCCACCGCGGCGAGGCTGGCCGCCGGGGGTGCGTTGAGGAGGGGGATGGGCAGGATCAGCACCACCGAGAGATAGAGGCAGATGAGCCCGATCAGCCTCTCCCGGCGCACCAGCCAGAACAGTCGCGGCCGCGAGGCCCGCTCGACCCAGCGGAAGGCCGGCGCGAGGTATCGGGCGGCAGCGGCGAGGACGCTCCGTGGTACCGTGCCCGACTGAAGACGGGCCGGCAGGAGCGAGCCCTCGCCGAACAGCGCCAGATGAGCGGAGATGATGATCAGCGGGATGCCGAGCACCGTCGAGGCGCTGGGCAGCGGCAGCGGCGGCACTTCGGGAAGCACGAAGATGAGGAGTGCCAGTCCGTGGACGCGCGAGCCTGCGGCTGCGACGATCGCGCTGAACGGGATTCGCTCGTCCGGCAGGCTGGCGAGCGAATCGATGATCTCCGAGGTGGGTCGCAGGCTGCCGCCCGGCGACCGGTCGCTCTCGCCTTCGCTGCCCGCCACGATGCCGCGTCCCCGGATTCCCGGCCACCATGGCCGATCCCCGTCGCCTCACCATAGCGCCGCCGGGATGGCCGGCGCCAGCGGCGCTTCGGATCAGGCGGCCTCGACCTCCGCCTGGAACGAATCGTAGGCCTGCAGGGCCTCGCCGCCATAGACCATCGAGGGGCCGCCGCCCATCTGGAGGGCAATGCCGAGGGCCTCGACGACTTGTTCCCGTTCGACGCCGAGCTCGGAGACCCGCCGGGCATGATAGGCGACGCAGCCGTCGCAGCGCGCCGCCACGCTGAGCGCGAGGGCGATCAGCTCCTTGGTCTTGCGGGTCAAGGCGCCGTCGGCATAGGCCGCCGCACCCAGCGCCTTGAAGCCGCGCATCGCTTCGGGATGGCTGCGGGTCAGGACCAGTGCCGACTCGTTCACCGCGTCGGCGGCCTCCTCATAGGTTGTCTTCATGGCCGGAGTCACTCCTTCTCCGTGAGGGTCGTTCGTTCGATGGAGCTTTCGCCGGATGAGTCCTGCGCGGCGTTGATCCTGCGCAAAGCCGCGACAGCGGTTCCGGGCGCATGGGTGGCGCTTGGCGCAAGCGTCGTGAAATGATCGTCGTCGACGCCTAAGTGCATGGGCAACGACTGGAAGGATCTGCCGGGCCATGTCCACCTACCGCCTCGAGCGCCTGTTCTCGCCGCGTTCCATTGCCCTTGTGGGGGCGAGCCCGCGGCCGGGGTCGCTCGGCAACTTCGTGCTCCGCAACCTCAACGGGGCCGGCTTCGGTGGCACCCTCACGATGGTCAACCCGCGCTACCCGGACATCGAAGGCCTGCCCACCGTCGCCT
>JAEVZM010000144.1 GCA_023392225.1 Pseudomonadota bacterium | reverse complement strand
CCGACACGCCGGTGAATGCCTCGGGCTCGTCGGCCACAACGGCGCCGGCAAGTCGACGCTGATGAACGTGCTCGCCGGCACGCTCCGGCCCGACAAGGGCACCATCTCGATCTCCGGCACGGACCTGACCCACAGCTACGACGTCGCGGTGGCGCAGAGCCGCGGCATCCGCTGCGTGTTCCAGGAGCTGTCGCTCTGCCCGAACCTCACGGTGGCCGAGAACGCCCGGGTGTTCCACGCCACCATGCAGGGCTTCGGCTGGCGCCGGCGCGCCGGCAAGCTGATCACAGAGAAGCTCGACGAGATCTTTCCCGGGCACCGCATCTCTCCCGGCGACGTGGTCGGCGACCTGCCGATCGCCCGGCGCCAGATGGTCGAGATCGCCCGCGCCTTCTCCGTCACCGACACGCCGGTGAAGCTGGTCATCCTCGACGAGCCGACCTCCTCGCTCGACGCGGTGCTGGCCGGCCAGCTGCTCGCCTTCGTCAGGCGCTTCGTCGCCGGCGGTGGCGCCGTGATCCTCATCTCGCACCTCCTCGGCGAGATCCTAGGCACCGCGAGCCGGGTGATCGTCATGCGCGACGGCGCGGTGGTCGCCGGGCGTCCGGCCGGCGAGTTCACCCGCGACACGCTGGTCGCGGCGATGGGCAGCGTCGCCAAGGGCGAGGACGACTTCGGCGGGATGCGGGCCTCCAAGCGCACCGGCGGCACTCCGGTCGCCCGCGCCCGCGCCGCGGGACAGACGGGCGGGCCCGAACTCGTCGCCTACAAGGGCGAGATCGTCGGCCTCGCCGGGCTCGGCGGCCAGGGCCAGACCGAGATGCTCCGCGCCCTGTTCTTCGCCGCCCGCCGCCGGAACCGCGATGCGAGCGTCGTCGAGCCGGTGGCGCTGGTCGCCGGCGACCGCCAGACCGACGGCGTCTTTCCGCTGTGGTCGATCGAGAAGAACATCACCATCGCCTCGCTCCGCAGCATGCTCCGCGGCTTCCTGGTCGACCCGCGGCAGGAGGCGGAGATGGCCGAGACCTGGAAGAAGAAGATCAACATCCGCACCCCCGACGTCGGCAACAACATCCTGTCGCTGTCGGGCGGCAACCAGCAGAAGGCGCTGTTCGCCCGGGCGCTCGGCTCGGTGGCGGGCATCGTGCTGATGGACGACCCGATGCGCGGCGTCGACATCGGCACCAAGCAGGAAGTCTACGACATGATCCGCACCGAGGCGGAGCGCGGCCGCACGTTCGTCTGGTACACGACCGAGATGGACGAGCTGAAGCACTGCGACCATGTCTACGTTTTCAGGAACGGCGGCATCGTCGCCGACCTCGCCCGCGGCGAACTGACCGAGGAGAAGGTGCTCCACTCCTCCTTCGCGGAGGAGGCGGCGTGAGCGCCACCATGCCGGCCGAGGTCGACGCCGCGTTCGCCGCCTTCCCGGCGGCGGAGCGGTCGCGCCTGCTGCGGGTGCGCGAGCTCGTCTACGCGGTGGCGAGCGACACCGCTGGTGTCGGCGCCCTGACCGAGACGCTGAAATGGGGCGAGCCGAGCTATCTCACCGAAGCGTCGCGGAGCGGCAGCACGGTGCGGCTTGCCTGCGACAGCGCCACCGGCGCGGCCGCCGTCCACTTCATCTGCCACACCCGCCTCGTCGACGCGTTCCGCGAGCTCTACCCCGCGGACCTGCGCTATGCCGGCAATCGCAGCATCCTCGTCGATGACGACAGTGACGAGGATGCGCTTCGCCATTGCCTCGCCATGGCGCTCACCTACCACCTCCGCAAGGCCGGCGGCGGACGCGAGCCATCATGACCGCCACGATCTTCTCCCCCAAGGTGCTCCGCGCGGCGCTGCCGCCGCTGTCGCTGCTGATCCTGCTCGCCGCCATCTGGTACCTGAACCCGCGGGCGATCAGCCCGCTCGGCTTCAACCTGATGTTCAACCTCGCGGTGCCGATCGCGCTGGCGACGGTGGCGCAGATGTGCGTCATCACCATCAACGAGCTCGACCTCTCGATCGGCGCCTATGTCGGCTTCGTAGTCTGCGTCGCCGCCACCTGGCTCTATGACGAGCCGCTGCTCGGCATCGCCGCGCTGATCGGCGGCATCCTCCTCTACATGGCGGTCGGCGCCCTCATCCACCTCCGCAACCTCCCCTCGATCGTTGTTACTCTCGGCATGAGCTTCGTGTGGCTGGGGCTCGCCATCCTCGTCCTGCCGACGCCGGGCGGCAAGGCGCCGGAATGGCTGACCACGCTGATGAAGTGGAAGCCGCCGGCGATACCGATCCCCGGCTGGGGCGAGGTCGTGATCCCATTCCCGATCATCGCCGCGGTGATCATCGCCGTGGTCGCCCACGTGCTCCTGATGCGCACCTCCTACGGCTCGATCCTCCGCGGTGCCGGCGGCAACCCCAAGGCCATCGAGCGGGCCGGCTGGTCGCTCCTCACCACCAAGATGGTGATGTTCGGCGCCGCCGGCGTGTTCGGCATGCTCGCCGGGCTCGCGCTCATCGGGCTGACCACCTCGGCCCAGGCCAACGTCGCCGAGCGCTATACGCTGCTGTCGATCGCCGGCGTCATCCTCGGCGGCGGCTACTTCGTCGGCGGCCGGGTGTCGCCGGTCGGCGCCGTGATCGGCGCGCTGACCCTGACCCTCTCGGCACCGTTCCTCACCTTCCTCAAGATCCCGCCGGACTGGCAGATCGGCGCCCAGGGCGCGATCCTCATCGTCGTCCTCGCCGCCCGCGCCGTGATCGACCGACTGGGACCGCAGCAATGATCCGCACCGTCCTCTCCAAGCCCTGGATCTGGTCGTTCGTCGCCGCCTTCGCCGTGTGGCTGGCGACCATGGCCTTCACCGGCGGCAAGGGCGGCGGCGAGCTGATGACCGCGGCGCTGACCTTCGCCACCTTCTTCGTGATCGTCGGCATCGGCCAGATGTTCGTCTTCACCCTAGGCCCGGGCAATGTCGACCTGTCGATCCCCGCCACGATGACCCTCGCCGGCTCGGTGGCGATGAAGATCATGGATACCCAGGATTCGATGATCATCATCGGCCTCGGGATCGCCATCGGCGTCGGGATCCTGGTCGGCATCTTCAACTACATCCTGATCCTCGGCCTCCGGATTCCGCCGATCATCGCGACGCTGTCGTCGAGCTTCGTGATCCTGTCGGCCGCGATCGCCTATGGCCGGGGCCTCCGCATCAAGCCGCCGCCGCTGCTCGCCGACTTCACCACCGTGCAGGTCGCCGGCATCCCCGTGCTCGCCATCGCGGTGGTGCTGCTCGCCGCGGCGATGGGCGTGGTGCTCCACCGCACCATCTACGGCCGCTCGGTGACCGCCATCGGCCAGAGCATGCGGGCCGCAGCCCTCGCCGGGGTACCGGTCGAGCGCATCCGCTTTCTCACCTACATCCTCTCGGCGGTGCTCGCCGCGCTCTGCGGCTACCTGTTCTCGGGCTTCTCGGGCGGCTCGTCGCTATCGATGGGCGAGCAGTACCTCCTCGCCTCGATCGCCGTGGTGGTGATCGGCGGCACCTCGGTGGCGGGCGGCAACGGCAACGTCACCGGCCTCTGGGGCGCGGCGCTGTTCCTGTTCCTCGTCCAATCGATGCTCAACACCTACCAGCTCTCGGCCGGGCTCCGCTATCTTGCCACCGGCCTCATCATCATCGCCGTGATCACGGCAGCAGGCGGCCAGAAGACGCTCCGCTGAAGGCGGGGAGATTAACCGGAGGGAACAAGCAGATGGCACTCGTCGGACCCGACGCCGAACACCACGACAAGCGCTTCACCTGGCTGATCAACGGCACCTGCCAGAAGGAGCTGCTCTACAACGACTGCCGCTGGGCCGAGGGCCCGTGCTGGTCGCAGGACGGCCGCTACCTGATCTGGAGCGACATCCCCAACAACCGGATGCTGCGCTGGGTGCCCGATTCGCTGACCGGCAGCGTCAGCGTGTTCCGCGCCGATTCCAACTACTCCAACGGCAATACCCGCGACCGCGAGGGCCGGCTGATCTCGTGCGAGCACGGCGCCCGCCGCGTCACCCGCACCGAGCATGACGGCTCGATCACCGTGATCGCCGACAGCTACAAGGGCAAGCGGCTCAACTCGCCCAACGACGTGGTGGTGAAGTCCGACGGCACGATCTGGTTCACCGACCCGAACTACGGGATCATGAGCGACTACGAGGGCCACAAGGCCGACATGGAGCAGGATGGCTGCTACGTGTTCCGCTTCGACCCCAAGAGCGGCAAGCTGACGGTCGTCGCCGACGACTTCGACAAGCCCAACGGCCTCGCCTTCTCGCCCGACGAGTCGCTGCTCTACGTCGCCGACTCGGCCTCGGCCCACGAGCCGGAGAAGCCGCGCCACATCCGCTCGTTCAAGGTTCAGGGCAACAACAGCCTCAAGGGGGGCAAGGCCCAGTTCGTCCTCAAGGACGGCATCCCCGACGGCTTCCGCGTCGACACCGACGGCAATGTCTGGACCTCGGCCGGCCCGGCGGTCGACGTCTTCGCGCCCGAGGGCGACATGCTCGGCCGCATCAACTTCCCGCAGGTGGTCTCGAACCTCACCTTCGGCGGCCCGAAGCGGAACCGGCTGTTCGTGACCTGCACGCACGAGCTCTACTCGGTCTACGTCACCGCCACCGGCGCCGCACGACCGTAGGGCGACGCTCCGAGGCGTCCGGCCGGCCTGCTACTTCGGCGGCAGGTCGGGCGCCCCGTCCGGCACCGGATTGCGCTCGAGATCGGCGATGAGGGCCTCCATCTCGCCGATCTCCCGCACCTGCGCCTCGATGATGCCGTCGGCGAGCTCGCGAACCCGTGGATCGCGGATGTGGGCGCGGCGGCTGGTGAGGATCGCGATCGAGTGGTGCGGGATCATCGCCTTCATATAGGCGAGGTCATCCACCGTCTCCTGGCTCCGCACCAGCCACAGCGCGGCGGCGAAGACCACCACGGCGATGGCGAGGATCGCAAGGTTCACGGCGCGGCTTCGGTACATGGCGAACATGAAGGCCATCATGATGACCGCCATCACCGCGCCCATGAGCAGCGCCATCCACATCCGGGTCTGGCTGAACCAGACGTGGTCGAGCGCGTAGGTGTTGAGGTACATCAGGCCGAACATGACCACCGTCGAGACGGCGATCATCGCGGCGAAGCGGCCGTAGCTCATCATTCTTGTCCCTCCGGCAGAACG
>JAEVZM010000605.1 GCA_023392225.1 Pseudomonadota bacterium | reverse complement strand
GTGCCGGGCGACGCGCGGTGGAGGACGCGGCCGCGCGGCGCGGCCTCGGCGCCACGGCGGTCGTCCACCCCGACTGGGCCGCCAAGGCCCATTGCGGCATGTACGAGATCGTCTTCCCCGACGACGGCCCACCGGTGACCATCGTCATCCCGACCAGGAACCGGCTGGCGCTGGTCAAGGACTGCGTCGAGTCGCTCGCCGCCACCACCTACCGCAACTACGACGTGCTGGTGATCGACAACGAGAGCGACGACCCCGAGACGATCGCCTATCTCGACGGCCTCGCCGCACGGCCCGGCATGCGCGTGGTGCGCATCCCGAGCCCAGCGGGGCGCTTCAACTTCGCCAACCTCAACAACGTGGCGGTCCGGCAGTGCTGCTCGGCCGACTACGTTCTCTTCCTCAACAACGATACCAAGGTCATCGGCCCCCGCTGGCTCAGCCAGATGATGGGCTATGCGCGGATGCCGGGCGTCGGCATCGTCGGTGCGCGGCTCTACTACGCGGACGGCACCATCCAGCACGCCGGGACGGTCTATGGCTATGGCGGGGGCCTCGTCGGGCATGCATTTGCCGGCGCGGGACCGGACGACTGGGGCTACATGGGCCTGATCCGGGCGACGCGGGAATGCTCGGCGGTCACCGGGGCGTGCATGCTCACCCGCCGGGACCTGTTCGAGCGGCTGGGCGGCTTCGACGAGGAGAACTTCGCGGTCGCCTACAACGACATCGATTTCGGCTACCGGGTCCTGCGCGAGGGCCTGACCTCGGTCTATTGTGCGAGCGCGGAGCTGTTCCACCTCGAGGGGAAGAGTCGCGGGAGGCGGGACGACCCGCGCGAGCTGCACGCCTTCCGGCGGCTCCATGGCGGGCGCCACGACGCCTGGCACAATCGCAACCTGTCGCTCGATGGTGGCTTCGAGTGCGCCGCGATCCGGGCCGAGACGCGTCGCGAGCGGCCGATCCGGGTGGTCGCGTTCAGCCACAATCTCGAGCGTCAGGGCGCACCGGCCGTGCTGAGGGACGTGCTCGTCGGGCTGGTCCAGCGGGGCGTGGTCGAGGCGCATGTGGTCTCTCCCGCCGACGGTCCGCTCCGCGCCGCCTTCGAGGCCGCAGGCATCACGGTGCACATCCGGCTGTCGCCGCTCCACGGGGTGGCGGACGAGGCGGCTTTCGACCGCGGTGTCGCGGCGCTCGGCGACTGGCTGCGCCAGCTCGACGCCGAGCTGGTCATCGCCAACACGCAGCTCAGCTTCTGGGCGGTGACGGCGGCGACCCGGGCCGGTCTGCCGTCGCTGTGGTGCCAGCACGAGAGCGATCCCTGGCAGTTCGTTTTCCGCGATATTCCGCTCGAGATTCGAGCCGTCGCCTATGGCGCCTTCGCCGAGGCCTATCGCGTCATCTACGTCGCCGACGCGACCCGTCGGGCCCGGTCCGCGCTCGACTCGCGCCGGACCGCCCGGGTCGTGCCGCACGGCCTGCCGCCCGAGGAGGAGGCCGCCCTCCTGGCGCGATGGGACCGGACGTCCGCCCGCGCCCGGCTCGGGATCGAGGACGACGAGATCGCCGTCGTGATGGTCGGGACGCTCTGCGCCAACAAGGCGCAGCGCGACCTCGTCGAGGCCGTGGCGCTGATGCCGGCCGACCTCCGCCACCGGATCCGCGTGTTCCTGGTCGGGGCGACCGGCGAGGACTACTACGCCGAGGCGATCGCCGAAGCCGTCGCCGCGCTGCCGCCCGAGGCCGCCCCGCGGGTGACGCTGACCGGAGAGGTGGACGATCCGTTCCTCTACCAGGCTGCGGCGGATATCGCGGTCTGCGCGTCCGCGTCCGAAAGCGCGCCGCGGGCTCTGGTCGAGGCGATGGTCGCCGGCCTGCCGATCGTCACGACGCCGGTCTTCGGCATCGCCGAGATGGTGATCGAGAACGTCAATGCGCTGTTCTTCGCGCCGGGCGACGTGGCGGCGCTCGCCGAGCAGAACACGCGCCTCGACGACGACGCGGCGCTCCGCGCCCGGCTGGCGGCGCAGAGCCGGGGCGTGCTCGCCAGTCGACCGGGATACCGGGAGATGATCGCCGCGTTCACCGCGATGGTTCGGGAGGCGGTCAATCTCGACATGACGCCGAACGAGCCCGCGGCGCGAAGCGACGCCTGACGGCGGGGCCGGCTGTCAGCCCACCGGGTGGACGTGGGCGTGGCTGTGGGCGTGGGTGTGGATCTCGGCGTGGCGCAGACGCCCATCGGCGAGATAGGCCGCCCGGGTGGCGTGGGCGGCGACGAACGAGCCGTCGTGGGAGACCAGGACGATCGCCCCGGGGAAGTCCTCGAGCGCCGCACGCAGCCGCTCGAGGCTCGGGCCGTCGACGCCGTTGGTCGGCTCGTCGAGGAGGAGCACCTCGGGCCGCATGGCGAGCAGCCCGGCAAGGCAGACCAGCCGCTTCTCGCCGCCCGACAGGCGGTGGGCGATCCGCTCGGCGAGATGGCCGATGCCGAGCTGGGCCAACGCTGCCGCGGCGACCGCGGTCGCCTCCTCGCGGCTGCAGCCGGTGTTGAGCGGGCCGAAGGCGACGTCCTCGATCACCGTGGGGCAGAACAGCTGGTCGTCGCTGTCCTGGAACAGAAAGCCGATGCGCGGCCGCATCGCCCGGAAGTCGCGCTCCTCGGCGCAGGGCGTGCCGAACAGGCGGATGCTGCCCGCGGTGGTCTTCTGGAGGCCGACGATGGTGCGCAGCAGCGTCGTCTTGCCGGCGCCGTTGGGGCCGACGATCGCCAGCCGCTCCATGGGCTCGAGCGCCATCGCGACCGAGTCGAGCACCGCCGCGCCGTCGCGGGTGACGGTGACGCCTTCGAGGTCGACGATCGCGCTCACAGCCGGTCGATCCCGAACACGGTGACGGCGAGCACCGCCAGGAGGGTGAAGCCGGCCCAGTCGCGGGCGGCGGGGGCCGGCAGCGCACGGTAGGGGAAGCGGCCATCATAGCCGCGGCAGAGCATCGCCTCCTCGACCCGCTGCGCCCGCTCCAGCGCCCGCACCAGCACCATGCCGATCAGGTTGCCGTAGCTCCGCCAGGTGTGCCGGTTCGAGCGCGCCCGGAAGCCGCGGGCGCGCATCGCCTCGGCGAGGCGCTGCAGCTCCTCGCGGACCACGCCGACATAGCGGACGGTGAGCACGAACAGGCGGACCAGCGGCTCGGGGACGCGGAGGCCGCGGAGCGCGCCGCCCATCCGCTGCGGGTCGACGGCGCCGAGGAAGGTGAGGAGGATCAGCACCGAGGCCGAAATCTTGCAGGCGATCAGGGCAGCGCGGGCCAGCCCCTCCCAGCTCGCGCTGAGCGGGCCGATGGTGAAGAGCGGCGCGCCCGGCATGGTGAAGGGCAGCATGACGAAGAGGAGCAGCACGAAGCCCTCGACATGGACGAGGCGGCGCCAGAGCCGCCGCTCCGGCCGGAAGAGGACGAGGGTGGCGAGAAGGATCACCGCGAGCGCCGCCGCCGCCGTCGCGAGGCCGCGAAGCTGCGAGATCGCCGCTACCAGCAGGAACGCGGCCACCAGCCGGAGGCGGAGGTCGGCCGGCGGTATCATCGCCGCCGGCCCCAGCCCTGGCCGCGGGCCCAGAGGCCGATGCCGGCGAGCCCGATGATCAGGAAGATGCCGCTCATGATGTCGGTGAGGCGGAGCCGGTCGTCCATCGCCTCGATCCGCTCGAGGAGCGGGGTGACCTGGTGCTGCAC
>JAEVZM010000580.1 GCA_023392225.1 Pseudomonadota bacterium | reverse complement strand
GCATTGCGGCGACCTTCAATACCCCGCTCGGCGGCGTGATGTTCGCGGTCGAGCTGCTCCTGCCCGAGGTCAGCAACCGCACCTTCCTGCCGGTGGTGGTCGCCACCACCACCTCGACGTCGCTGGCCCGCGTGCTGTTCGGACTCGAGCCGGCGTTCTTCGTGCCGCCCGCGGCGATGGCCGATACCCTCCCCGTCACCGCCATCGTGCTCGCCGGCTTCGCGCTGCTCGGCGCCTCGGCCGGCGTCATCTCCTGGGCCTTCATCCGCTTCCTCGCCTTCTGCGAGGACTTCTTCCCCAAGCTCCCGGGCAATGCCTACACCCAGAACATCGTCGGCATGCTGGCGATCGGCATCCTGTTCTACGTCTTCGAGCTCACCACCGGTGTCCCCCATACCGCCGGCGTCGGCTATGCCACCATCCAGTCGATCCTCGACGGCCATTCGCCGGCGCTGGTGATCCTCGTGGCGATCCTCTTCGGCAAGATCTTCGCCACCTCGGTCAGCCTCGGGGCCGGCGCCTCGGGCGGCGTGTTCTCGCCCTCGCTGTTCCTCGGCGCGACGCTCGGCGCCGCCTTCGGCACTGTCGGCACCCTACTCTTCCCCGGCATGGGCTTCTCGGTGATCGAGTTCGCCGTGGTCGGCATGGGCGCGGTGGTCGGCGGCGCCACGGGCGCCTCGATGACCGCGATCGTCATGATCTTCGAGATGACGCGCGACTACCACGTCATCGTGCCGCTGGTGCTGGCGGTGGCGCTCGCCGTCGGCATCCGCCGGGCGCTGATCGCCGAGAACATCTACACCATCAAGCTCCGCGGCCGCGGCCGGCCGATCCCGACCATCCGCCACACCAACATGTACCTGGTGCGGCAGGCGCGCGAGCTGATGAACAAGGATTTCGTGGTGCTGCCGATCGACACCCCGATCGGCGACGCGCTGATGAAGATCGTCGACCGCCCCGAGGCGCACATCATCGTCGCCGACGGCCCGCGGATTGCCGGCGTCGCCCGGCTCGAGGCCGATTCCTACCTGCCCGACCGCCATGCCGGCCAGACGCTCCGCGCCGTTGTCGACGAGGCGTTCATGATCAGCCCCGAGACGAGCATCCTCAACGCGATCATCAGCCGCATGAACCGGCGCGGCCGCAGCATCGCGATCATCGTCAACCGGCCCTCGGGCGTGCCGCGGCCGGACGACGTGGTCGGCGTCATCGCCTCGGCGGAGATCGCCGGCGCGGTGATCGCCAACCACTACGCCTGAGCGCTAGCGCCGGAGCTTCCTGCGCAACCAGGCCCAGGGGCGGCCGTCGATGGCGGCGAGCCCGAGGCCGATGATCGCCATGCCGACGAAGTCGATCGGCGCCAGCCGCTCGTCGAGGAACAGCGCGCCGAGGACGATCGCCGAGACCGGCACCAGGAACGTCACCAGCATGAGGTTGACGGCGCCGGCGGTGGCGAGGATCCGGTAGAAGATGATGTAGGCGAAAGCGGTCGAGACCGCCGCGAGCGCCAGCAGCGACCCCCATACCGCCAGGCCCGGGTCGGGCAGGCGCCAGGGTGCGTCGAATACCAGGGCCAGCGGCACGATCATCACCGTCGCCGCGCTGAACTGGCCGGTCGCCGACACCAGCGGACTGAGCCCCTGGCGCGAGAAGCGCCGGCCGTAGATCGGCGAGAAGGCGTAGAACACCGGGGCCAGCAGCAGCGCGAGGTCGGCGACGAGGTCGTCCGTCGCGCCGGCAAAGGCATCCGGGCCGATCATCACCGCCACCCCGACGAAGCCGATGATCACCCCGGCGACGCGCCCCGGCGTCATCTTCTCGTCGGTGGTCATGACGTTGGCGAGCAGCACCGCGAAGATCGGCGTCGTCGCGTTGAGGATGGCGGCGAAGCCGCTCGGCACCTGGCCCTGCGCCCAGGCGATCAGGCTGAACGGAATCACGTTGTTGGTCAGCCCCATGACGAGGAAGGCGCGCCAGGTCGCGGCGTCGCGCGGCATCGCCTGACCGGAGAGGCGGACGATCAGGTAGAGGAGCGCCGCGCCGAGCGTGACCCGGAAGGCGACGATGCTGAACGGCGGCACGGCCTTCACGGCCACGCCGACGTAGAAATAGGAGCCGCCCCAGACGAGGCAGAGGAGGAGGAGCAGGCCCCACTCCTCGGCGGTCATGCTGCGGTTGATGGCGGGGGTCATCGCGGCGGCGGCCGGATCGGTTGTGGCTCGGGCGGCGACCATAGGCCCGCCTGCGCGGCGCCGCATCCCGAAAACGTCGCCACGGAAAGCGTCGCCAGGGACGGCTTCAGCGCGGCACCAGCCAGCCGCGGTAGCGCACGACCAGGCCCACCGCCGGCAGGCCGATCTCGACGTGGAACCGGAACCGGCCCGCTACAGCCGCCTCGTAGGTTTCGCCGCGCGGCGCGAGCCGGCGTGGCAGCGGGATGCCCAGCATCGTCCAGCGCCGGGGGACGAGGAACAGGCGGCCATCGGCGACGACGGCGGCGAGACCGAAGGCGAACGGACCGAAGCGCTCTACGACCAGGCCGCCCCATCGCCCGGTACCTTGCGACTGCCGGCTGGTCATGGTCCTTCCGGCGAAGGTCCGTCGCCAGACCTCATCCGTCCCGTAGGACGTGAAGGTGACCGTCACCGGCACGTCGCGCCCCGGCGCCGGAAAGCCGAAAGCGGCGCGGACGAGGCGAGCCGCCAGCCCCTTTCCGCCATCGATATCCGCAACGCCGTCCGCCTGTCTTTCTGTCGTGCCCTCGTGCATGTCGCGGATCGGCCTTGGCAGCGCGTCCCATTTCGCGCCGAGCACCTGCCGATAGAGAGATGCCGCGGACGGGACCGGCGCGCGTATCCCGGCGACGATGCGGCGCCCCGCGAACAGCGCCTCGTAGTCGACGAGATCGATGTCGCCGATCGCGTTGCGGGCGCCGGCCGGCGGAGGCCTACCGTCCGCGATCCGCTTCAGGATCGCCGCGGCGGGCATCGAGGGGATCAGCGGGCCATCGCCAGCCTCGGCCACCATGTGCCAGCTCCGATCGACGGTGCCGCCCCCGACCCGGCCGCGGATCTCGACCACCATGGCGCCGCGATTCTCACCCCAGCGGATGGTGTTGCAGGCCCAATGGAGGAGGCGCGCGAACGGGGCCAGCGACGGCAGGATGCCGAGCCGCACCAGCCACGCCATGCCGACCAGCCCCCGGAAGAGCACCTCCGGGGTCGGCCCGACCCCGACCCAGATGCTGCGCAGGCCCGGCCAGTGCTGCGCGAGGACGCGGTTGTCGGGCACATCGACAAGGGCGAAGAGCGTATCGCTGACCGGCACCGCGCCCGGAGGCGCCACCGTCGCGCGCATCGTCTCGGTGAAGGCGTGCGCCGTGGTCTCGCGGCCGTCGCGCCACACTTCGATCGGCTGGCCGGCATAGCTGGCGATGGCGCGGATGACGTTGAGGCCAATTCCGGCAAACGGCGAGGGCGCGATACCGGCGACGACCGACTCGATCCGGTCCATGCCCTCGGAGAGACGCCGCACCACCGCCGCGGTCAGCAACGGGAAGCTGCTCACGCCCGACAGCACGAAGATGCCGCGGTCGCGCGCAGCGGTG
This sequence comes from Pseudomonadota bacterium, assembly GCA_023392225.1. Classification (GTDB taxonomy): domain Bacteria; phylum Pseudomonadota; class Alphaproteobacteria; order Rhizobiales; family Kaistiaceae; genus Bauldia. Next base: position 4,991 of record JAEVZM010000580.1, on the reverse strand, counting down.
TCGAAGCTATCGATGCCCTCGACGAATGCGGCGCCGTCGGCAAGGTCGAGATAGGCGCTGCCCGCTGCGAGGCATGCCTCGACCACGCGGTAGGGGCGCTCGCCATAGGCCTGGTAGGGGCCGGTCGCATCGACCACCACGTCCGCGCGCACGTCGGCGAGGACCGCTGCGAGATCGCCACTCCGGTCGAGCGCCAGCGCGGACCGCGCCGCGCCCGGTGGCAACGTGCGGAGAGATGCCTCAGCCCGTGACTGCGACCGCCCGGCGATCACCAGCTCGAAGCGCGGATCGTCGGCGAGAAGTTGGGCGAGGCGGCCACCGAAGGTCCCGTAGCCACCGAGGATCAGGACCCTGACGGTCAAGGGCTCGACGGCCTCCCATCGCTGCCGGACGCGGCGCGTCGGCGCGCATGAAGTCTTTGGCTCACATTCGCCACTTTGATACTGTGCCCTGCGTTGCACACCAAGGATGAAAGTGAAGTCGGATGACCATCCAGGTCGCGGTCGAACCCGTTTCCCGTAACGAGGCGGGCCTTGCTGCCGCGTTGCCGCTCCTTGCCGAGCGCTTTGGCGAGCGTTTCGTCCGCTCCGAGGCGGTCCGGCGCCAGCACGCCCACACCCTCACCTGGCTCGCCAACCAGCCGCCGGACGGGGTGGTGTTCGCCGAATCGACCGAAGACGTGGTCGAGGTCGTCAAGATCTGCGCCGCGCACCGGGTGCCGGTGATCCCGTTCGGCGTCGGCTCCTCGCTCGAGGGCCACACCAACGCGCCGGGCGGCGGCATCTCGATCGACCTCCTTCGCATGAACAAGGTGCTCGCTGTCCACCAGGAGGATCTCGACTGCGTGGTGCAGCCCGGCGTCACCCGCCAGATGCTCAACGAGCACCTCCGCGACACCGGCCTGTTCTTCCCCATCGACCCCGGTGCCGAGGCTTCCCTCGGCGGCATGGCCGCCACCCGCGCCTCCGGCACCAATGCCGTCCGCTACGGGACGATGCGCGACAACGTGCTCAACCTCACCGCCGTCATGCCCGACGGCAGCGTGGTCAAGACCGGCAGCCGGGCCAAGAAGTCGTCCGCCGGCTACGATCTCACGCGCCTCCTGATCGGCTCGGAAGGTACGCTCGGGGTGATCACCGAGCTCACCGTCAAGCTCTACGGCATCCCCGAGGCGATCGCCGGCGGCGTCTGCCCGTTCCCGAGCGTCGAGGCCGCCTGCAACGCCGTGATCCTGACCATCCAGAGCGGCATTCCGGTCGCCCGGATCGAGCTGCTCGACGCGCTCCAGGTCAAGGCCTGCAACGCCTATTCGAAGCTCGACCTGCCCGAGACCCCGACCCTCTTCCTCGAGTTCCACGGCACCCACGCCTCGGTGAAGGAGCAGTCCGAGCAATTCGGCGAGATCGCCGCCGAGTTCGGTGCCGGCGCCTTCATCTGGGAGACGACGCCGGAGGCCCGCAACAAGCTGTGGAAGGCCCGCCACGACGTCTACTGGGCCTGCGTCGGCCTGCGCCCCGGCGCGAAGGCGGTGGCGACCGACGTCTGCGTGCCGATCTCGCGCCTCGCCGAATGCGTCACCGAGACCGCCGCCGACATCGCCCGCGAGCGCCTGGTGGCGCCGATCGTCGGCCATGTCGGCGACGGCAATTTCCACGTCACCATGATGGTCGACGTCGAGGATGCCGACGAGGTCGAGCGGGCCGAGGCGTTCGTCGGCCGCCTCAACCTCCGTGCCATTGCCATGGACGGTACCTGCACCGGCGAGCATGGCGTCGGCCAGGGCAAGATGAAGTACCTCGTCACCGAGCACGGCAAGGGGCTCGACGTGATGCGGTCGATCAAGCGCGCCATCGATCCGGACAGCATCATGAATCCGGGCAAGATCGTCGCGGTCACCTGAACCGGGGGCGACCCGAAGGAGTGGAACGCTGAACCGGCTCTACCTGACCATCGGCGGACTCGTGGTGATCGCGCTGTTCGCGGCGCTGATCGTCCCGTGGTTCATCAACTGGGACGACTACAAGGGGAATTTCGAGGCGGAGGCGACCCGCATCCTCGGCCAGCCGGTGCACGTCAACGGCACGGCCGACGCGAGCATCCTGCCCTCCCCATCGCTCACCTTCACCAACGTCACCGTCGGCGAGACCGAGGGCGCGCCGATGATGGAGGTCAAGCGCTTCGCCGTCACCATCGAGCTGATGCCGCTGATCCAGGGCCAGATCAGCGTCATCTCGATGACGCTCGAGGACCCGGTGGTCCGCGTCGCCGTCGACGATGCCGGCCAGGTCGACTGGACGCTCCGCGGCGAGGCCTCGCGCGACCTCAACCCCGACAACGTCTCGCTCTCCGGCGTCGAGATCCGCAACGGGACGCTGGTCTACACCGACGCCGGCGCCGATGCCGCGGTGACCCTCTCGGAGATCAACGCCACCGTCGAGGCCCGCTCGCTCGCCGGCCCGTGGCGGATCGAGGGCAGCTACAGCGCCAACGGCACGCCCTCCCAGTTCCAGGTCTCGACCGGCGTCCGCGGCGAAGACGGCTCGCTCCGGGTCAAGACCGACATCACCCCGGGGCAGTGGCCGATCGCCATCGGCGCCGACGGCGTCGTCGCCACGAGCAAGACCGGGCCGAGCTACACCGGCACCTACAACCTGACGCAGATCATTCCGGCCGTGGCCGAGGACGGCGGGCAGCAGGGCGACGTCACCGGCTGGCGAAGCGAGGGCAGCTTCGCCCTCACCCGCGACAAGCTCCTGGTCGACAAGGCGGTCCTGTCCGAGGGGCCGCCCGACCGTCCCTCGAGCCTCGCCGGCTCGATGACGCTGACGCTCGGCAGCAACGCATCGTTCGATGCCACCATCCTCGCCCGCCAGCTCGACCTCGACCGCTCGCTCGGCGAGGGGCCGAAGAAGCCGATCGAGATGTCGACCGCGGCCGACGAGTTCGTCCGCTGGCTGCGCGGCATCCCGGTGCCCGGCATCGCCGGCATCGTGCACTTCAACGTTCCCGCGATCGTGGTCGGCGGCTCGGTGATCCAGGACGTGAGCTTCACCGCGAGCCCTGCCGATCACGGCTGGCACCTCCGGAGCCTCAACGCCCGTCTGCCCGGCCAGGCGACCATCACCGCCGACGGGCGGCTCTCCACCGGCGAGACGGTCAGTTTCGGCGGCGCGGTGCAGCTCGTCGTCAATCAGCCCGCGACCTTCGCCGCATGGTGGCGAGGCAAGAGCGAGGGCGGCGCCGGCCGACTGCTTGCCCCGTTCGACCTGTCCGGCAAGGCGACCGTCACGCTCGACAGCATCAAGGTCGAGGAGATGCAGACCACGATCGGCGACACCAAGATCGTCGGGCTGTTCTCCTGGACCAACAACCGCACCACCGGGGCGCGCACGCTGTCGGCGGATCTCGAGGCCGACCGGCTCGACTTCAGCCAGGTCCGCGCGCTGGGCGAATTGCTCGGCGGTCAGAACCTCGGCAATACCAGGTCGCTTGCCGACAGCTACGCCATCCGCCTCGCCGCCAACCAGCTCAAGGTGGCCGACGTCACCATGAAGAACGTCTGGTTCGACGCGGGCTTCGCCAATGGCGATCTCGACGTGAAGAGCATCTCGGTCGAGGACATCGGGGGCGCCCAGTTCACGGTCAAGAGCAGCGGCATCGACGACGTGCTCGGGGCACCGCTCGGCACGCTCTCGGCGGAGCTGAATGCTGCGAACCCGACCACCCTCATTCCGGTGGTGGAACAGCTCGCCGGCGGGACGCCCTTCGCCACCTGGTTTCGCAAGGCGGCGCCCTTCCTCGGCGGCTCGCGCCTCAACCTGAACCTCAAGTCGCAGATCGTCGAGGGTGCGCCCAATACCGAGGTCAAGGTGAGCGCCAAGGCCGACGCCACCGATCTCAACGTCACGGTTCGCCTCGCTGGCACGCCGGCGGCCTGGCGCGAGGGCAATATCGAGGTCGCCGCGGATCTCACCTCCTACACCGCCGCCGGCGTCGTCAGCCAGCTGTTCCTGCGGGACGCCGGCGAGGCCATCACCGGCGACGCGCGGCTCGACTTCAAGTCGATCGGCGTTCCCGAGAAGAGCCTCGCCACCACCCTCGCGGGCCATGTCGGCAACCTCAATCTCGCCTTCGACGGCAATGTCGTCGTCCCGCCCGACGCCGCACCGCGCTACGATGGCAGCTTCCGCCTCGACCTTCCCGACGCCGCGCCGCTGCTCGACGTGTTCGACGTCTCGCTGCCGGGCATCGAGGGGGTCCTGCCGGTCTCGCTTGCGGGCAAGGCGACGACGGCCGGCCTCACCGCCAACCTCGCCTGGCAGAACGGCCTCATCGCCGGGCGGCAGGTCGGCGGCACGCTTCGGCTCGAGCAGGGGCCGAAGGGGCGCCTGCATCTCGGCGCCGGCGATCTCGCGGTCGACCTGGTCGATCTCGGCTGGGTCGCGGCGCTCGGGCTGGGGACGACCGCGCTGTCGACGGACCTGCCGGACGAGCCCTGGTCGCGCACGCCGTTCGGCGAGGCCGCCCTCGCCGGCGTCACCGCCGACGTCAATATCGCCGCCGAGCGCCTCACCGTCGGCGACGGCATGCCGGTGCTCAATGCCGACCTGCACCTCACCGCGACCCCGGATCGCGTCGATCTCGACGTCAAGTCGGGCGACGCCCTCGGCGGCACGGTGGCCGGCGGCTTCTCGGTCCGGAACGTCGGCGGCAATGCCAGCCTCATCGGCAATTTCAGCCTCGTCGGCGGCACGCTCGACTCGGTCATCTGGCAGCGCGCCGGCCGCCCGGTCGGAACCGGCACGCTCGACCTCTCGGCCAATTTCGAGGCGACCGGCCGCTCGCCCGCGGGGATGATCGCCTCGCTCACCGGCGGCGGCACGCTCGCCGTCCACAACGGCGAGGCGCGCTATCTCAATCCCAAGGCCGGCATGCTGGTGATCCGCGATTCCGATGTCGGACAGGAGTTCACCGAGGACGCGCTGCGCGAC
>JAEVZM010000573.1 GCA_023392225.1 Pseudomonadota bacterium | reverse complement strand
CCCGCACGCTGGTGGGGGGGCTGGCCGCGGCCCCGCCCTGGGAGGTCGAGGAGGTCTATCGCCGGATGCTGCGCGAGGAGCGCGGCCGCGATGCGGCAGCCGGGCGGACGCTCACCGGTCCCCACCGGTCCGACCTCGTGGTCCGCCACGCGCCGAAGGACATGCCGGCCGAGACCTGCTCGACCGGGGAGCAGAAGGCGCTGCTGGTCGGGCTGGTGCTCGCCCAGGCGCGGCTGGTCGCGAGCCTCACCGGCGAGACCCCGGTGATCCTCCTCGACGAGATCGCCGCCCATCTCGACGCGGCACGACGCGCGGCCCTGTTCGAGGTGCTCGCCGACCTCGGCGCCCAGACCTTCATGACCGGCACCGACGAGGCCGCGTTCTCCGCGCTCGGCGACGAGGTCGCCATCGGCCGTGCCCGCGACGGACGGATAGAACTGGAGAGTGCATGACGGCCGTTTCCATGCCGCGTGGGGAGACCTCCGGGGTCGCGGTGCGTCTGGTCGGGTTCCTCGCGCTCTATTTCCTGCTCCAGGCGCTTCTCCGCATCCTCGGGCTCTCGGCGCTCGGCGTCGACGATGCCGAGATGGTGGTGATCACCCAGCACTGGGCCTGGGGCTACGGCTCGCAGCCGCCGCTCTACAACTGGCTGCAGATGGCGGCCTTCTCCGTGCTCGGTTTCGGCGCGCCGGCGATTGCTGTGGTGCACTTCCTGCTGCTGTTTGCGGCCTATCTGTTCGTATTCCTGTCGGGCCGGCTGGTCTTCGCCAGCGACATCAAGGCGGCCGGAGCCTGCCTGGCGCTGTTCGCGATCCCGCAGATCGGCTGGGAGGCGCTCCACTCCCACACCCACACGCTACTGTCGTTCGCCACCGCGTCGGCGACCCTCTACCTGATGCTTCGCGTCATCGGCCGCGGCGGCTGGGGCGACTATTTGCTGCTCGGCGTCGCCTTCGCGCTGGGCGTCCTGTCGAAATACAGCTACCTGCCGTTCGCCATGGCGCTGCTGCTCGCCGCCCTCACCATCCCGGCGCTGCGTGCCCGCGTGCTGTCCTGGCGGATGCTCGCCGCCATCGTCCTCGCGCTGCTCATCACCCTGCCGCATCTCGACTGGGTCCGCACCCATGTCGACGAGACGCTGTCGCGCACCTTCAAGTTCGGCATCGAGAAGGATGCCGGGCTCCTGTTCGCCTGGGGCAAGGGCCTGGTGGCGATGATCGCCGGCGTCGCCAGCTACGTGGCGCTGGCGCTGGCGGTGTTCGCCGCGGTGGTGCTGTTTCCGGTGCGTGGCCGCGATGCGCCGGTGCGGCTCCGTCCCGGTGTTCCCCATGGCCGCGCCTTCATCGTCCGGGCGGTGGTGATTGCGCTCGGCCTGGTGCTCCTCGCCGTACTCGCGACGCGCTCGACCGAGGTCAAGGAGCGCTGGCTGCAGCCGGTGCTGTTCGTCACCCCGCTGGTGCTGATGGTGCTCGCCGAGAGCCGCCTGACGGTGGTGCGCGAGCGGCTCCTGGTCATCTTCTCCGCCGCGATCGGCATCGTCCTCATGATCGCCCTCGCCGTCGCCTACCTGGTACCGACGGTCAGCGGGGCGCCGTTCCGGGCGCTCGCGCCCTTCGCCGAGCTGGCCGAGGACATCGGCGACCTCGGCTTCGCGGACGGCGTCATCCTCGCGCAGGACTTCTACATCGGCGGGAACCTCAAGCTGCACCTGCCCGAGGCGGCGGTGGCCGAGACCGAATACGGCCTCTCCACGCTACCCGCGGACCATCAGGCGACGCCGGTGGTGGTCGTGTGGTCGGGGCGGCGCGAGCGCCCGCCCAAGGGGCTGCGGACGCTGTTCGAAGCGCTCTGCGGCTCGACCGCGCCGCTCGACGAGGCAACGTCGACGCGGTTCACCGAGCGCTACCAGCACGGCTCGCGGGCCAAGTACACCCTGACCGTGGTCAAGGTCGATTCCTGCCCGGCGGCGGGCCATCCCTGACGCACCGCGGCAAGGCGAAAAAGCTGCGTAAAATCATTGGGATTGGGGGCGAAATCCGGGCCCGGACATGCTATATTATACCAATGATTCACCGCTGTTTTCCGCGGCGCAAGACCAAGGCGGGCGCGACGGCGCGCAGCCTGAGGCCGGAATGCCCCCGGCGCCCCTGAGAGACACGTAAAACCATGAGCGAAATCAATCCGATCGCCACCCCAGGCGGCGACTATGGCGCGGAGTCGATCAAGGTCCTCAAGGGCCTCGATGCGGTGCGGAAGCGCCCGGGCATGTATATCGGCGACACTGACGACGGGTCCGGCCTGCACCACATGGTCTACGAGGTGGTCGACAACGCCATCGACGAGGCGCTGGCCGGCCATGCCGACGAGGTCTCGGTGATCCTCAACCCAGACGGGTCCTGCACGGTGCGCGACAATGGGCGCGGCATCCCGACCGGCATCCATTCGGAGGAAGGCGTGTCGGCGGCCGAGGTCATCATGACCCAGCTCCATGCCGGCGGAAAGTTCGACCAGAACTCCTACAAGGTCTCGGGCGGCCTGCACGGCGTCGGCGTCTCGGTGGTGAACGCGCTCTCGACCTGGCTGCGCCTGCGCATCTGGCGCGACGGCAAGGTCCACGAGATGAGCTTCTCCGACGGCGAGGCCGATGCGCCGCTGGCGGTCACGGGCTCGTGGGACGGGCGCAACGGCACGGAGGTCAGCTTCCTGCCCTCGCCGGCGACCTTCACCATGGTCGAGTTCGACTTCGCCACGCTGGAGCACCGGCTGCGCGAGCTCGCGTTCCTCAATTCCGGCGTCAAGATCGTCCTCACCGACAAGCGCGGCGTCGAGCCGAAGAGCGAGACCCTGCAATACGAGGGCGGGCTGGCCGAGTTCGTGCGCTGGCTCGACCGTGCCAAGAAGCCGCTGATCGACGCCCCGATCATGATCCGCGGCGAGCGCGACGGCATCACCGTCGAGGTCGCGATGTGGTGGAACGAGAGCTACCACGAGAACACGCTGCTGTTCACCAACAACATCCCGCAGCGCGACGGCGGCACCCATCTCGCCGGCTTCCGCGGCGCGCTGACCCGCCAGGTCACCGGCTATGCCGACAGCCACGGCAGCGCCAAGAAAGACAAGGTCGGGCTGACCGGCGACGATTGCCGCGAGGGCATGAGTGCGGTGGTCTCGGTCAAGGTGCCGGACCCCAAGTTCTCGTCGCAGACCAAGGACAAGCTGGTCTCCTCCGAAGTGCGGCCGGTGGTCGAATCGGTGATCAACGACCAGCTCGGCACCTGGTTCGAGGAGCACCCGGCGGAAGCCAAGACGATCGTCGGCAAGGTGGTCGAGGCGGCGGCTGCCCGCGAGGCGGCGCGGAAGGCCCGCGAGCTGACCCGGCGGAAGGGGGCGCTCGACATGGCCTCGCTTCCGGGCAAGCTGGCGGACTGCCAGGAGCGCGACCCGGCGAAGTCCGAGCTCTTCATCGTCGAGGGCGACTCGGCAGGCGGCTCGGCCAAGCAGGGCCGCAACCGCGAGAACCAGGCCGTGCTGCCGCTCCGCGGCAAGATCCTCAATGTCCAGCGGGCCCGCTTCGGCAAGCTGCTGTCCTCGGAGCAGGTCGGCACGCTGATCACCGCGCTCGGCACCGGCGTCGGCAAGGACGAGTTCAACGCCGACAAGCTGCGCTACCACAAGATCATCATCATGACGGACGCCGATGTCGACGGTGCCCATATCCGCACGCTCCTGCTCACCTTCTTCTTCCGGCAGATGCCGGAGCTGCTCGAGCGCGGCCACATCTTCATCGCCCAGCCGCCGCTCTACAAGCTGAAGCGGGGCTCCTCGGAGACATACCTCAAGGACGAGCCCGCCCTCGAGGAGTTCCTGATGGCGGCCGGCACCGACGATGCCGCGCTCCGTCTCGCCTCGGGCGAGGTGCGGACCGGTGCCGACCTCGCCGCGACCGTCCGCGAGGCGCGGGCGGTGTGCACGGTGCTCGACGGCCTCCACTGGCGCTACGACCGCACCGTGGTCGAGCAGGCCGCGATCGCCGGCGCGCTCAACCGCGAGCTGGTCGCCGAGCCGGAGAAGGCCGAGGAGGCCGCCGCCTATGTCGCGCGCCGCCTCGACAAGCTCGCCGAGGAGGGCGAGACCGGGTGGAGCGGCAGCTTCAACCCCGGCGACGGCTACCGCTTCGAGCGCGAGGTCCGCGGCGTCACGCAGGTGGCGGTGATCGACACGGCCCTGCTCGAGTCAGCCGACGCCCGCAAGCTCGACAGCTTCGCCGACCGGCTCCAGCCGGTCTATGCCCGCTTCGCCACCTTCCGGCGGAAGGACGACGAGCGCGAGATCCACGGCCCGCGCGACCTGTTCGACGCGGTGCTCCTCGTCGGCCGGAAGGGCATCAGTCTCCAGCGCTACAAGGGCCTCGGCGAGATGAACGCCGAGCAGCTCTGGGAGACCACGCTCGACCCCTCGGTCCGCACGCTCCTCCAGGTCAAGGTGCGCGAGGCCGACGAGGCCGACGACCTGTTCGGCCGCCTGATGGGCGACGAGGTCGAGCCGCGCCGCGACTTCATCCAGGCCAACGCCCTCAGCGTCGCCAATCTCGACGTCTGAGCCGACGGCCCGTCCGCCGCGAGGTCATCGCGGCGGGCGAAGAA
>JAEVZM010000545.1 GCA_023392225.1 Pseudomonadota bacterium | reverse complement strand
ACCCGCCGCGGTATCGGAACTGCTCGGCGTCCAGTTGCCGACCATGACGTCATGAGCGGAGGGTTTGGGGGACTGCGCGGTCATCCAGAACCAGACGTCGGTCTTGAACGCGGTGACTCCATCACTCGTCACGAGCTCCGGATTGCGGAGGAGGTCGATTCCGAGCACATTGCCCAATTGGCCATAGTTGTAGTTCCACGAGAGCTGCATTGGCCCGCGTCCGTGATAGGTTTTGCCGGCCGCGCCAGGATACGTCGCATTGGAAGAATCGCAATAGCCCGTGCAGGCGCCGGATTCGCAGCCGACCTCTTGGGTGAAGTAGAGACCCCACGCATGGCGACCACCGGGAGCAGCGTCCCAGCCGCCGGTCGTCTCGTGCGCGATGTTTGCGAGGAACGCGGCCGCTTCTCGTTTGCGTGTGGTCAGGTCGCCCTCGGTGAGAAACTTCGGATAGCTCTGAGCGGCAGTTGCGAGGCTCGCATAGTCGTAGAGCGCATTCCGGTTTGGGAACAGCGTTGCCCACGTGGTCGCGTCGAGCACGTCGGCGAAGGAACCACCGGTCGTCGTCGAACCACCGGTCGAGCCCCTGCTCGTCGTTGTGCTGCCGCTCGCCCCTGGATTCGTCGAACCGGAGGATGTCGCGGTGCTGCCGCTCGAAGAGCCCGAACTGTTCGACGGGGCCTGACCGGTCGAGCCGTTTTCGCTCGTGCCTGAACCCGACGAGCCGTCCAGTGGCGAGGTCGAATCCGAGCAGGCCACGACGACAGACGAGAGCGCGACGAGTGCGGGAATGACGACGCTGAGAGCGGTCCGACCTGACATGAGCACCTCCGTGCCGCTGTAGCTCACGGCTCGTGCCAGTGTCGGACTGCACCTCCAACCCCAGAAATTAGCGGTGTTCGTGGGGTGAACAGTCTGATCGCGTGAATGGTTCGATCGCGTTCATTCCAGACGGGCACGCTTGTAGGTCTTGTGGCCATCGGCCGCCACGACGTACGGCGGATTGCATGCCGGCGAGCGGTGAGGAGACCGTATTTGGCAGGCGCTACGAGGGGAGTCTCGGATCGAGCCGAGGCTGGAGGTACTGCCGAGGCGCTGGTGATGGCGATGGCGCTCGCGAACGAGGACGCCGGCGTCGTCGCTCGAACGCTCCTCCCCGTTGAGGCCGAGTGCATGCGCCGCGTCCTTCCGCCGGACGAGTTCGCCGCGTGGCTGTCGGGCTTCCTCCCGCTCCTCGCGCTCGGCGCCTGAAGAGCCCGAACGACGCCGCACGGCGAGCTTGGGACTCGCCCCCCGAGGTGACGGCCGGGCCGAGCTCTCGAAGAATCTCGGCCACACCTTGCGTCCGGAGAGCAACGGCCGAGGCCGAGGTCATGCTGGCCTAGCCGTCGCAAGACGAACCAGCGCGGTGACGGGCGAGAGCACGAGCACGCTCTCCGACGAAAGCCGCGACGTCCAGCTACCGATAGCGGCGAAGCCCTTTGCCCCATCATCCGCAAGATGTCGTGAGCGCGCGCACCGAGGATATCCCCGCTGCGCCCGGGCTCTGGTCCACACTGCGTGAAGCGGTCCGTGGATCGCAGGAGGACCTCACGTCGGTCCCGCTTCGCCGTGCGGTCCTGCTGCTCGCCACCCCGGTCGTCCTCGAGATGTCTATGGAGTCGCTCTTCGCGGTCGTCGACATCTTCTACGTCTCGAGGCTGGGCTCCGAGGCGGTCGCCACCGTCGGGCTCACCGAGACGATGCTCTCCCCCGTGTACGCGCTCTCGATCGGCCTCTCCGCCGGCGCGACCGCGCTCATCGCGCGCCGAACGGGAGAGAAGGACGCGGACGGCGCCGCCACCGCCGCGGGGCAAGTCATTCTCGTCGCACTCGTCTATGCCGTGTCGATCGGTATTGGAGGAGCTCTGCTCGCCCCCACGCTCCTGTCGGCGATGGGCGCCAGCGAGAGCATCCTCGCGCACGGAGCGACGTACGCCAGCACGATGCTCGGAGGAAGCCTCACGATCTTCCTCCTCTTCGTGTTCAACGCGATCTTCCGGAGCGCCGGCGACTCCGTCATCGCGATGCGGTCGCTCTGGCTCGCGAACGGGCTCAACATCGTCGTCGCCCCGATCCTCATCTTCGGCGTGGGTCCGATCGACGGGATGGGCGTGCTAGGCGCGGCCGTGGCGACGACGGTGAGCCGCGGCGTCGGCGTCCTCTATCAGGTCAGCATTCTGGCGCGCGGTCCTCGCCGGCCACGGCTCCCGTTCGAGCGACGTCATCTCGCGCCGCACCTCCACGTGATGCTCCGGCTCATTCGTCTCGCGTGGACGGCGACCCTGCAGGTGCTCATCGAGACGGTGAGCTGGCTCGGCCTGGTGCGCATCCTCGCCATGTTCGGAAGCGTCGCGGTCGCTGGCTACACGATCGCCATGCGGGTCACGACGTTCGTCTTGCTCCCTGCGCTCGGGCTCGCGACGTCGGCGGCGACCCTGGTGGGACAGAACCTCGGCGCGAAGGAGCCCGAGCGAGCGCGTCAATCGGTGCACACGATCGCGCTCTACAACACCGGCCTCCTGCTGCTCGTCGGCGCCACGCTGGCGCTCGTGCCGAGGGCGGTCCTCGGACTCTTCACGACGGACGAGGGGGTCCTCGCGTACGGCGCAGATTGCCTGCGCATCGTCGCGGTCGGCTTCGTCATGTTCGCGCACGGCATGGTGACGATCCAGGCGTTCAACGGCGCGGGCGACCCTGTCACGCCGATGGCGATCAACCTTGGCGCGTTCTGGCTGCTGAGGGTCCCGCTCGCTTACGTGCTCGCGAAGCTCGTGGGCCTCGGCCCGCATGGCGTCTTCATCGCCATCACCGCGTCCTACTCGGCGCAGGCGATCGCGGGCGGCATCGCTTTCCGGCTGGGGAAGTGGAAGACGAAGAAGGTCTGACTCACGGACGTGATCGAGCGTGGTCGCGCTCGTCGTGCCCGCACGATCTCATGTGATACGCAGCTGCACGATTTGCGCGCGCTTCGCTAAGGTGGGGATTTGGACCGCGCTGGCACGCATCGACCTTCGTCGACGGGCCGTCGTGGTGCGGGCCGCACCTCCAAGCGCTTCCGCTTGCGCTCCTCAGGATGAACGCGCCGCAAATCCCGCCGCTCTCGACCGCTCGACGGTCT
>JAEVZM010000480.1 GCA_023392225.1 Pseudomonadota bacterium | reverse complement strand
AGGGTGTTGTTGTCGGACGTGACGACGAGGTTGATGTTGGTGGCGATGACGCCGAGGTCGCTCATGGAACGGCTGTTCCAGTTCACGCCGGCCTCAGTCTTCATCTCCCACGACTGCGAGTACGGGTCCTGGGCGTAGAGGTAGCCAGCGGCGACGCCCGACGACTGAGCGAGCGGGTTGCTCGGGTCGGTGGTGGCGGTCGTCGAACCGGTCAGGTAGTTGGCGACGTTGAAGTAGTTGCCGACGCGGTCATCGTTGTAGAACCACACGTCCAACTGCAAGTACCCGCCGATCTTGAGGCAGGTATCGGTGCCCGGGATGTACCAGTAGCCAACACCGAACGCGTCGCAGATCTTGACGTAGTCGATGGGCTCGACCGCGATCGCGAGGTCTGCGGCCTGGGCGGCACCGGAAACCGCCATCACGGCGGCGGTACCGAGGAGAAGGCTCTTAAAATTCATAGTCTTGACCTCCAAAGCTTGATCCAGGGGCAGGTCGTTCTTGCCTGGCTCCCGGATCAAGAAAAACCGATCCGGCATCGAGCCCCTGCGAAGTCTGTCCCATTCCCCGCGAGACCGTCCTGAACGACACTGCCTCTTGGCCCCCGTCAGAACGTCATGAGCCACAAACCCCGCGGCTCACGAGTCGCAACATACCGGAGCCGGCCTACCGTGCAACGCCGGAATGGCGCCCAGTCGCCCCGCAGCGCTTGTTTTCCGGCCCATGTTGCAGATTTGGCACGGAGTGGCCGAGGTGCTGCATGTTGGCCGCGCGCCGCAAACCCGGTTCTGGCGAGCGATCCAGTCTGATAGCATGCCGACGGGCGCGGCTCACCACAGAGCGAGCCCCGCGCACGCTCTTCCGGCGCGAAGGCGTGCAGACGCCCCTCTTCAGCATCCATCCGGCTTCCGACACCATGATCGTCCTCAGCAAGATCCATCCGCGCGGCATCATCTGGATCGCGTCCTATCCCCGCTCGGGCAACACCTGGACCCGCGCCTTCATCAACAATCTCCTGCACATCATGGAGAATCCGGACCATGCGGACGCCGACATAAACCGGGCCGAGCGGTGGGCGGCGTCGGAGAACGCGACGGAGCACTACACCAGGCTCCTCAGGAAGCCCGGGCACAGCGCCCTGCCCTCCGAGATCGCCGCGGCGCGCCCGCACGTGCAGGCGGACATCGCCCGTCGCGCCGGCCGCCCCGTCTATGTGAAGACCCACAATGCCAATGCGCGCGACCACGGCCATCCGCTGATCAATGCGGGCGTGACCGCCGGCGCCGTCTATCTCGTCCGCAACCCGCTCGACGTCGCCATCTCGCTCGCCCACTACGGCGACCTTACGCTGGACAAGGCCATAGCCGACATGGCCACCCCCGGATTCGGCGTCTTCAACACGCGCAACTACGTCCGCACCATCTGGGGCTCGTGGAGCGAGCATGTCGGCAGCTGGGCCGGCCGGCCGAATCCGGCGACGCTGGTCACCCGCTACGAGGACCTGATCTACAATCCCCACGATTCGTTCGCCGCGATCGCCCGGCACCTGACCCTCCAGCCGACCCCGGACCAGGTCGCGCGCGCCGTCGAGATGATCCGGTTCGAGCGCCTGAGGGAGAAAGAGGCGGCCGCCGGCTTCGTCGAGAAGCCGAACTACAGCAACGACCGGTTCTTCCGCGAGGGCCGGGTCGGCCAGTGGCGCGAGCGTCTCAGCGCGGAGCAGATCGAGACGGTGGTGAAGGCGCACCACCCGCTGATGCGCCGATTCGGCTACCTTCCCGAGCAGGCCGGCTGAGGGCGGGACTTGCCCGCCGGGAGGGCTTAGGCTCGAACCAAGCCGCCCGCTCGAATCGACCACGACGCAAACAGGGACAGACCCATGGCCGTCCTCGGCAAGGACAAGAAGAAGGGCATCATCTGGCTCGCCTCCTATCCCCGCTCGGGGAACACCTGGACGCGCGCCTTCCTGCATAGCCTCGCAAAGGTGATGGACGACCCCTCGGCCGAGGAGATCGACATCAACCGCATCGAGGAAGGCAGCGTCGTCGAGAACGCCGCGGCGCTCTTTCCCCGCTTCCTCAACAAGCCGGTGGCCCTCGCCTCGCAGGCCGAGATCGCCGCGGCCCGGCCCTGGGTGCAGGCGGCGCTGGTCGAATCGGCCGGGCGCTCGATGTACGTCAAGACCCACAACGCCAACGCCCTCGACCACGGCACGCCGCTGATCAACATGGGGGTCAGTCTCGGCGCCATATACATCGTGCGCAATCCGCTCGACGTCGCCATCTCCTATGCCCACCTCAACGGCACCGACATCGACACGATGATCGACCTGATGGCGATGTCCGGCTTCGGCGTGGGCAAGAGCACCGTCAACGGCATCGACCGGGTCCATGTCGTCATCGGCTCGTGGAGCGAGAATGTCGCGAGCTGGACGCAGCCCCCGCATCCGGCGGTGCTGGTGGTCCGCTACGAGGACCTGCTCGACGACGCCGAGGCAGGCTTCCTCAAGATCACCCGGCACCTCCAGATCAAGCCGACCCGCGCCCAGCTCCGCCGCGCCATCGAGCTTTCGCGATTCGACCGGCTGCGCAGCCTCGAGGACCGCGACGGCTTCGCCGAGCGGCCGCAGCGCTCGAACGAGGCATTCTTCCGCCAAGGCCGCGCCGGGCAGTGGCGCGAGCAGCTGACGGAGGAGCAGGGCGCCCGGATCGTGGCCGCCCACGGACCGCTGATGAAGCGCTTCGGCTACCTCCCCGACCAGGCCGCGCAGCGCCGGAAGGCGGAGAAGCGCGTCGGCGCTTGATCGCGCCGGCCATACCGTCTATCCCGTCTCGGCACGAGGAGAGGTGGCCGAGTGGTCGAAGGCGCTCGCCTGCTAAGCGAGTATACGGTCAAAAGCTGTATCGTGGGTTCGAATCCCATCCTCTCCGCCACTTTCCCCCGAGAACTGGTTCTCCGTTCGTACCTACGTCCGGACTTTCTCGTTGTTTTCGAGGGTTATGCGGGAGGGGGCTGTTGACCCACTGGCGCCGGTCAGCTCCGAAATCGCTTTCTCCAGCCCGGAATTCTCTGCACGTGTTGACTGGGCGGGTTAAGGTTCAGTCCGCGAAACGCGTTGAAATCGAATGCTCTCCGTTGGTGCAAGGCTGTCGACTTCGACGACGGGGGCAGCCCGCCTAGTTGGAACGGAGATCGAACCTTCGCAATGAAGTAAGACGCTCAGAAGACGCTTGCTGTACTACTCTCGTCCGCTGATGCGGCAAGGTCGACTTCGCCGATCTTGATATTGGTCACGCCAGCTGTCAGCCACGAGACAAGTGCATCGCAGGTCGCCGTGATGTGGTCGGTCCTGCGCAGCGCGCATTCCCATGCTGTCGCCACGCGCCATCCGCGTTCCGCCAGCGCGTCGCATGCTGCACGATCGCGCCTGACATTCGCGGCGAACTTCGCCGTCCAGAACTCGAAGCGGGTTGCGGGCGTGGTCGCATAGCGGCAGCCTTCATGTCGATGCCAGAAGCAGCCATGCACGAAGATGACGGCGCGGTGCTTCGCGAGCATCAGATCGGGTCGACCAGGGACATCCCTAGCATGCAGCCGATACCGGAAGCCGTGCGCGTGAAGCGCGTGCCGCAGCACCATTTCCGGCTTCGTGTCCTTGCCCCGGATCGCGGCCATCATCCGGGAGCGGGTCTGACTGTCGACTATATCCGCCATTTGCCTCCTGGCCTCTGCTCCAGAGCTAGGATACAGCCGTGCGCATCGTCCCGACGAACGTGGTCGTCGCCAGGTCGAGGCGCTTGCTGCCCATGGCGTCCCAGAGACCGACATTACCCGCGTTGTCGGCATCGACCCCAAGACCCTCCGCAAGCACTATCGCAACGAACTCGACCTCGGCGCCACCAAGGCCACGGCCAAGGTCGCCGAGTTCCTGTTCCGCAAGGCCACCACGGAGGGTCCTCAGTGCGTCACCGCGGCCATCTTCTGGATGAAGACCCGCGGCGGCTGGCGCGAAACCCCGCAGGCGCATGAGGTCGCAATTCGCGGCGCCGTCCGCGACCTGAGCGACGAAGATCTCCTGACCATCGCCGGCACACTGGCACGGCCACGGCTCCTACCGCGCCCCGGCTGCTAACCCAACTGCCGGGTTCGTGCGCGGTCTGGCGGTAGCGCTCCAATGACACCGTGGTTTCGGCTAGCTACCTTGCCCGGGGCAGGCGGAGTAGCCCGAGCAGCGAGGCGCCCGCACGCTGCTGCCACCGATGCGCCAGTCTTCAGCGAAATCGACTTGTACCGAAGAAACTCCGAGGCCGTCGATGTTGAGCAAGTTGGGCTGCAACGGTCGGCGTAGACTTTTCAATCTTGCGACCGTCTCTGTCATATTGAGCCTTAGGGGGAGAACAGTATGGACGCATTCATTCGCCGATTCCCGGTCGAGGATCTCGGCGCGAAACGCCACTCAAGTGGGCTTGCCGCGCTTTTCGAACGGTGGGTCCTTCCGGGCGAACGCGCTGGAGCGCGCGGACTGCGACTGGCCATCCGCAACGGTTACCTGAACGCCGATTGGCCTCGGCGGCATGATGAACTCGTTCTCCGTCAGCGAGATTCCGACATGCGCCGGACGAGGTCAAGCTTGGCCTTGGCGGCATGCGCCGACGCCAGCCACGCGGCGACATCCGAATCGCCGGATCGAAGCGCCGCAACGATGTGCCGGTGGTCGGCGGCGGCTTCCGCCATCCGGTCGACCCCGTAGCCGTGCCTCATCCACAGTGCCGTGATCAGCTGTTCGTTGCGCCTCAGGATCTCGGTCGCCTCGGCATTGTCCGCCACGCGGTTGATGACGGCATGGAAGGCGCGGTTGGCGGCGAGCATTCCGGAGAGATCCGAACCGGTGACGGCCGCATCGAACCGCGCTGACGCCTCCTCCAGTTCGACCAGATCGCTGGGCCGGACCTTCTCGGCCGCACGTCGCGTCAGCATGGCCTCGATGGCGATACGCACGTCGAAGAGATTGCCCACGAAATCGGGATGGATGTTGCGGACCCGGGCGCCGCGATTGGGGACGAGCTCTACCAGCCCCTCTCCCTGAAGCTGCCGCAGCGCCTCCCGTATCGGCATCTGGCCGCAGGCATAGCGGGCCTCGAGCTGGCCCAGCGTGAGCCGGCCGCCGAAGGGAAGCACGCCCGCGACGATGTCGTCCCGAAGCCTGCCGGCTATCTCCACCGATCGCGTTTCGGGCTCTACAAGCGCATCCATAGTTTGATCAAATGTCCCTGTCACAACGCCACTCTTCCCTCATTTTATCGTCATTGTTGATCAAATCTCATCCGTAAGCTATGAGCATCATGCCGGCCGCGCCACGACCGGCAGAAAAAACGGGAGGTGAACAATGGCACGATTCCAGTCCCGCGCGGGGTCTCTCCGCCTATCCACCGCAGCCCTCATGCTGGCCCTTGCCGGAGCCTTTGGAATGCCGGGTACGCCCGCCACCGCGGCCGATCTCGTCGTTGCGCAAGGCTCCGAGCCGCTGACTTTCGACCCGACACAGTTTGCCACCGGCAACCAGGTGTTCCTGCACCAGCTCTATGATGCGCTGGTCGACATCGGCGCCGACGGCAATCCGCGCGCCGCCCTCGCCGAATCCTGGACGCGTTCGGACGACGGCCTGACGGTCACCTTCACGCTCCGCCCCGCCGTCTTCCACAGCGGCCGAGCGGTCACTGCGGACGATGTCGTCTTCACCATCGAACGCTACCTCACTGAATCGGTCGGCGCCAACCTGATGGAGCGCATGGAATCGTTCGCCGGGGTGAAGGCGATCGACGAGAAGACCGTCGAGCTCACTCTCTCGGCGAAGACGCCGGGCCTGTTCGACCTGCTCAGCGCGGTCTTCATCCAGGACCGCGAAGCGATCGACAAGCTCGCGCGCCAGGACGCAGGCAGCGGCCCCTTCACCGTGTCGAGCTTCCAGCCCGGCGTGTCGTTCACCATGAGCCGTTTCGCCGACCACTGGGCGAGCGCGGAGACGGTTCCCGACGCGATCGTCGTCAAGATCATCCCCGACGACGGCTCGGCCGCGGCGGCACTGCAGACCGGCGCGGTCGACATACTGCTTCAGTCCAACGCACTCGCTGCCGAGGGCCTCGAAGGCATCGCCGGCCTCAAGGTGATCCGCCCCGACACCGCGCCGGTCACCTACTATCTGATGGCGAATACGTCGCGCCCGCCGCTCGACAACCCACATGTCCGCAAGGCGATCCAGCGCGCCATCGACCGCGCCACGGTCGCCGAGGTGGTTTACGCCGGCGCCGCGGTGCCGACTTGCCAGCCGTGGTCCGCGAGCCACTGGGCGCATGATCCCGCGCTTGAATCCGAATGCGCCTTCGACATCGAAGCCGCGAGGCAGGCCCTGGCCGAGTCGGGCGTGACCGACATCACGCTGGTGGTGAATACCGCGGTCGATTCCTACTCGCCCGGCAGCGCCGCCACCGCCCAGATCCTCAAGGAGGCGCTCGCCGAGATCGGCGTCACACTGGACATCGTCACCTACGAGCAGGCACGCGCCCGCGAGCTGCTGCTTGCCAGCGACTTCGACTTGCTCCTCCACCAGTACACCGAGGGCGGCAACGATCCGCAGTTCATCATGCCGAGCGGTCTCTACGGGCCGGGCGGGCGGGCCAAGTTCACCAGCCCGGAATATGAAGCGCTGGTCGCCGCGGCCAACGATACCCTCGATCTCGGTGCGCGGAAGAAGATCTATTCCGACATCTCGAGGCTGATCGTCGATCAGGCCTTCATCATGCCGATCGTTCACGGCTTGCGGGTCTATCCCATGAAGAAGGACGTCGAAGGGTTTGCGCTGGACGTGTCCGGCTTCCCCGTCCTCGCTCGTACCACGCCGTCGGGCGGCTAGGACTGCGATGGAGGTGGGCG
>JAEVZM010000399.1 GCA_023392225.1 Pseudomonadota bacterium | reverse complement strand
CGACCTCGGCGCGGAGCTTCCGGCGCGTCGCGCATTAGGTGCGGCCGAAGGCGCCGGCACGCTCGAACTCGAGCGGAAGGATCAGGTTCTCGGTGACGGTGAGGTGCGGGAACACCGAATAGCGCTGGAAGACGATGCCGCGGTCCGGCGTCGGCCGGTCGGGGATGGGCCGGCCGCCGATCGCGATCGCCCCCTCGCTCGGCTGCTCCTGGCTGAGGAGGAGGCGAAGGAACGTCGACTTGCCGCAGCCGGAGGGGCCGACGATGGTGACGAAGGCGCCTTCCTCGACCTTGAGGTTGACGTCGTCGATGATGGTGACGCCGTCGTAGCGGACCGCCACGGCCGAGACCTCGACGAAGCTCACAGCCCGCTCCCCGACAGATGCGCCCAGCGGAAGGCCCGGCGGGAGAAGAGGAGCAGCAGGCGGTCGATGCCGTAGGCGAGGATGGTGATCCAGGCGACGTAGGGCAGGATCACGTCCATCGCCAGATAGCGCCGGACGAGGAAGATGCGGTAGCCGAGGCCGCCGGTCGAGGCGATGGCCTCGGCCGAGATGAGGAAGATCCAGGCCGGCACCAGGCCGAGGCGCATGGCGGTGATCAGCTGCGGCCAGACCTGCGGCAGCACCACGCGGAAGACGAGCTGGGTCGCCGAGGCGCCGAGGGTCTCGGCCTTGATGATCTCCTCGCGCGGGATGTTCATCACGCCCTGCGCCAGCGTCCGGGTCATAACCGGTGCGGTGCCGAGGACGATGAGCATGACTTTCGCCGTCTCGCCGAGGCCGAAGACGATGAATAGCACCGGCAGGATCGTGATCGGCGGGATCAGCGACACCGCGGCGACGAACGGCGCCAGCGAGGCGCGGACCTTCGGCAGGAAGCCGATCAGGATGCCGAGCGAGAGGGAGACCATGGCCGCGACGAGGATACCGACGGCGAGCCGGGCGAGGCTCTCGCCGGTGTCGGTCCAGAGCAGGAGGTCGCCCGAGCGCTTGTCGGGCACCGTCGCCATGCGCCAGAACGTGTCCGCCATGTTGGCGAAGGACGGCAGCAGCTTGTCCGCCGGGTTCTCCGCAAGGCGGATGTGGCTGCCGATCGCATAGGCGACGATGAGGACGACGAAGGGCAGGGCGCCGAGCCCCACCCTCTGCCATGCGGTGAGCCGCCCCTTCATGAGCTCATCTCGCGCGGGGCAAGCCTGCCGGGCTCAGAGCTTCCCTTCGGCCGCCATCGCCATGTAGCTCGGATCGAACCGCAGCTTGATGTTGTCGGTGTCGCCGAGCGTCTTGCCGCCGGGGAACTCCATGCCGACGAAGTCGGGGCTGGTGGCGCCCTCGCCGAGGATGCCGTGGTCGAACAGGAACTGCGCCACGAACTTCATCGTCTCGACCAGCTTCTCGTCGTTGACGAAGGCGACGGCGTCGGCCGGGTCGTAGAACATCTGCGTGGTGGCGATCTGGGCGTTGAACCCGGCGAGGTCGGTGCCGGATGCCTCGGCCATGGCCGAGCGGGCCGGGGCCTCGTCGCCGGTCTCCTTGGCCATCAGGGTCATGGCGTCGTACCAGGCTGCGACCAGCGCCTTGCCGAACTCGGGATTGTCGCGGAGCGTCTCGGTATTGACCATCATGACGTCGATGATCTCGCCGGGGATCTGGCTCGAGTTGAAGACCTCGTGGCTGTCCGGGAAGGCCGCGATCTCCGAGAGGAGCGGGTTCCAGGTAACGGTGGCGGTGACGTCGGGGGTGGTGAAGGCGGCGACCATGTCGGCGTCGGAGGTGTTCACCACCGTGATGTCGGCTTCCTTGAGGTCGACCGAGTCGAGCGCCCGGGCGAGCAGGTAGTGCGACACCGACAGCTCGACGAGGTTGACGTTCTGGCCGGCGATGTCGGCCAGCTTGTCCTTGCCCTTGAGGATGATGCCGTCATTGCCGTTGGAGAAGTCGCCGACGATCAGGGCGGTGGTGTCGACGCCGCCGGCGGCGGGGATCGACAGCGCATCCATGTTGGTCATGGCACAGCCGTCATATTCGCCGGCGGTGTACTGGTTGATGGATTCTACATAGTCGTTGATCTGCACGATCTCGACGTTGATGCCGTACTTCTTGGCGTGGAGGTCCATGATCCCGGACTCGGCGATGTAGCCCCAGGGCATCCAGCCGACATAGATCGACCAGCAGACCTTGAAGTCCTTCTTGGCCTCGGCGCTGGCCGCGAGCGGGGCGAGCCCGGCGGCGGCCACCAACGCGGCGAGGGCGGTACGGCGGAGGAAAGATGCGGATGACGGCATAGTCTCGGCTCCTTCGTGTCGTCGGTCGAAAGGAGAGGCATGCCGGCGCGCGGGAGGTCGGGCTGGCGCGCAGCAAACCCCGTGCAGTGACCTCCCGGGTTTTTCTCCCGCCGTGTTCCGGCCGGTCAGGGCCGGTTCGCGTCTCTCGGACCAGGCATCGCCGACGGCGACCGGAACCCTAGACGCTCTGCACAATCACGTTGTCGCAAGAAGGGTGCCAGACCCGGGTCGCAGGGCGTCTGGTCGATCAACCATCGGGCGCTGCGGCATTCGCCGTTCGTAGTGCCTGTTTTGTGGGCAAGATGACCCGATGGTCACGCGGTCAGCGGAACGCCCAGTATCGCATGCCGAAGAACGAGACGAGCGGCCACAGCGCCGAGAAGCTGATCGCCGCGGCCTCGAGCGGCCACCCGAGGAAGCGCATGGCGGCGTCGACATAGATCGAGTTGAGGACGACGCCGGTGCCGGACAGCGCGAGGTAGCGCCATGCCGCCTCGGAGTGGCTCCGCCCGGTGCGGAACGACCAGTAGAAGTTGAGCATGTAGTTGTAGGCGGTGGCGACCACGTAGGCGATCACGTTCGCCACCGTCGCGTCGAGGCCGATCACGCGGTGTCCGAGCGCCGCGCCGCCGATATAGATCGCCACCGACGTGACGCCGGTGAGCAGATACCTGAGCCCGGAGCTGATGAGGCTGCGCTGAATGGTACGCCCCTTCGGGTTGCGCGCGTTCGGCAGGGTGGCGATCCCTTTGCACGCTGGCGCGCGCGACTTCAAGCCATGGCTCAGCTTCGAAGGACTATTTCGGGCGCTCGGGCCGGGAGCCGATGAGCCTGTCGTACATCCTTCGGAGCGGTGCGGTCATCCGGTAGGTGAATCGCGTGCGGATCGCGCGGAGTTGCGCCTTGGCGGCGGCGTGGCGCTTGCGGAGCCGTTTGGTTCTGCGCGTCTGGCGGGCAAGGCGCTTCGTCAGACGCTGCGCGTCGATCGCCGCCGTGTCGTGCGCCGCCGTGCGCGCCGCCGCCTCGTCCGCCATGGCC
>JAEVZM010000334.1 GCA_023392225.1 Pseudomonadota bacterium | reverse complement strand
TTCCGCCGGCCTCGTGCCGGAGGCGACGCGCGACGGCCGGACGGCGCCGGTCGGCACGCTGCCGCCGCTCGCCGCCGGCGCACCGATGCGCTTCGACCATCGCCGGATTCTCGCCACCGCGATCTCGCGGCTCCGTGCCAAGCTCAAGTATCGCCCGGTGGTGTTCGAGCTGATGGCGCCCGAGTTCTCGCTGACCGAGCTGCAGACCACCGTCGAGGCGATCTCCGGCCATCATCTCCACAAGCAGAACTTCCGCCGGCTGGTCGAGACGGCAGCGCTGGTCGAGCCGACTGGTGCCGAGATCCGCACCAAGCGCGGCCGCCCGGCCGCCCTGTTCCGCTTCCGCCGCGAGGTGCTGAAGGAGCGCCCCGCGCCCGGCCTCCGGGTCGGCTCGCGGTAGAGGTCAGCCCGCCGCCGGCGGCCGGTTGCCCGTGGCGCGCTCGAGATCGGCAGTCAGGCGCCGGGTGATGATCCCGACCAGGAAGAAGGCGAAGTCCGGGTTCTCGTAGAACAGCTCGCGGATCCGCTCGGCAGAAACCCGCAGGAGCGAGCAGTCCTCGAGGCACACGGCGGTCGCGGTCCGCACGTTCTCGATGGCGAACACGCCCATCTCGCCGAACAGACTGTCCCTGCCGACCTCGATGCCGAACTCCTCGAGACCGACGCGGCCATGGCTGACGAAGTACATCGCGTCGGCCGGGTCGCCCTTGTGGAACAGGACGTGCCCCTTGGGCAGCGCCAGCGCCTCCATGTGCGGCAGCAGCCAGTCGACGGTGACGGGAGCGCCCGCGCCGGCCGCGGCGGCTCGTGCGTCGCCGACCAGCCGCTCCGCCTCCCACAGCCGCCAGGCGTTCACCGCGGCCACCAGCACCGCCAGTGCCAGGAGCAGAAGATGCGACCAGATGATGGCCTGGATGCCGAGGATGACCGCAAAGGCGATCGCCAGGTACCGGAGCCAGGTCATCGTCTTCATCGCGAAGCAGGCGACGAGCAGGACCGCACCGACATAGCCGAGGATTTCGGCGAGGGTCATCGAAAGGCCTCCCACGGCACAGCGTGACGTCTTGGGATTCGCACGCTGGCCGGACTGTAGCACCGGATGCGGCGTTCCGGCAGAACCGCGCCCACGAGTCCTATTGCTCCGCAGCAAACCGGTCGGTAGGGAGTGCGTGCTGCGTGCGGACGCAACATCTAGGGATGGCGAAACCAATGACAAAATGGGTGTACAGCTTCGGCGACGGCGAAGCTGAAGGGAAGGCTGACATGCGCAACCTTCTCGGTGGCAAAGGCGCGAACCTGGCGGAGATGGCAAATCTCGGCCTGCCGGTTCCGCCCGGTTTCACGATCACGACGGAAGTCTGCACCTATTTCTACGCCAACGGCCAGATGTATCCGGCCGACCTCGCCGAGCAGGTTGAAGCGGCCCTCGCCCGCATCGAACAGAGCACCGGCAAGACGCTTGGTGGCGAGGAGCGGCCGCTCCTGCTCTCGGTGCGCTCCGGCGCCCGCGCCTCGATGCCGGGGATGATGGACACGATCCTCAATCTCGGCCTCAACGACAAGACCGTCGAGGTGCTCGCCGCGAGCGCCGACCGCCGCTTCGCCTTCGATTCCTACCGCCGCTTCATCCAGATGTATGGCGACGTGGTGCTCGGCATCGACCACCACCTGTTCGAGGAGCGCCTCGAGGATTTCAAGGACGAGCGCGACTACAGCCTCGACACCGACCTCTCCGGCGACGACTGGTCGGAGCTGGTCCACGACTACAAGGTGATCGTTGAGCGCGAGACCGGCGCTCCCTTTCCCGAGGATCCCAAGGCCCAGCTCTGGGGCGCGATCGGCGCGGTGTTCAGCTCCTGGATGAACCAGCGCGCCATCACCTATCGCCGCCTCAACAACCTGCCCGAGGCGTGGGGCACCGCGGTCAATGTCCAGGCCATGGTCTTCGGCAACATGGGCGAGACCTCGGCGACCGGCGTCGCCTTCACCCGCAATCCCTCGACCGGCGAGAAGGCGCTCTATGGCGAGTTCCTGCTCAATGCCCAGGGCGAGGACGTGGTGGCCGGCATCCGGACGCCGCAGGACCTGACCGAGACGGCCCGCATCGCCGCGGGATCGGACCAGCCCTCGCTCGAGACGCTGCTGCCCGACGCCTTCTGGGAATTCGCCAAGGTCTGCAAGTCGCTCGAGAAGCACTATCGCGACGTCCAGGACGTCGAGTTCACGATCGAGCAGGGCCGCTTGTGGATGCTGCAGACCCGGTCGGCCAAGCGTACCGGCGGGGCAGCGCTGAAGATCGCGGTCGACATGGTCGACGAGGGGCTGATCACGCCGGACGAGGCGCTACTGCGCATCGACCCACTGTCTCTCGACCAGCTGCTGCACCCGACGATCGACCCTGACGCAAAGCGCGATACCCTCGCCAACGGCCTGCCGGCCTCGCCGGGTGCCGCGTCCGGCGCGATCGTGTTCAACCCCGAGGACGCCGCCACCGCCAAGCAGGCGGGCCGGAAGGTGATCCTGGTCCGGGTCGAGACCAGCCCCGAGGACATCCACGGCATGCACGCCGCCGAGGGCATCCTGACCACCCGCGGCGGCATGACCAGCCACGCGGCCGTGGTGGCGCGCGGCATGGGCAAGCCCTGCGTCTCCGGCGCCGGCAGCCTCCGTATCGACTACGCGGCGGGAACGATGAACGCCGGCGGCCGCATCCTCAGTGCCGGCGACATCATCACCATCGACGGCACGTCCGGCGAGATCCTCGCCGGAGAGGTGGCGATGCGCCAGCCGGAGCTGTCGGGCGATTTCGGCCGGCTGATGGAGTGGGCAGACCAGGCGCGACGGATGCGGGTGCGCGCCAATGCCGAGACCCCGGCCGACGCCAAGGCCGCCCTCTCCTTCGGCGCCGAGGGCATCGGCCTGTGCCGGACCGAGCACATGTTCTTCCAGGAGGACCGCATCATCGCCGTGCGCGAGATGATCCTCGCCGGGGATGCCGGGGCACGCCGCGCCGCGCTCGACAAGCTGCTGCCGATGCAGCGGGCCGACTTCGCCGAGCTGTTCACCATCATGGACGGCCGGCCGGTGACCATCCGCCTGCTCGATCCGCCGCTGCACGAGTTCCTGCCCAAGAGCGAGGACGAGATCGCCGAGGTCGCGAAGGCCATGTCGGTCGAGCCCGCGGTGCTGCGCGAGCGGGCCGCCGCGCTCCACGAGTTCAACCCGATGCTCGGCCATCGCGGCTGCCGTCTCGTCATCTCCTTCCCCGAGATCGCCGAGATGCAGGCGCGCGCCATCTTCGAGGCGGCGCTCGAGGTGAGCGAGAAGAGCGGCAAGCCGGTGCACTCCGAGATCATGGTGCCGCTGGTCGCCATCAAGGCCGAGTTCGACCGGGTGGCCGCCCTGATCGCCAAGACAGCCGAGGCCGTCGCCGCCGAGAAGGGCCAGCGACCCGACTATATCGCCGGCACGATGATCGAGCTGCCGCGCGCCGCGCTGCAGGCCGACCGGATCGCCGAGGGCGCTGCGTTCTTCTCGTTCGGCACCAACGATCTCACCCAGACCACCTTCGGCCTGTCACGGGACGACGCCGCCGCCTTCCTCGGCGCCTATACGGCAAGCGGCATCCTCGCGACCGACCCGTTCGTGACGCTCGACGTGGACGGGGTGGGCGAGCTGATCCAGATCGCGGTCGACCGCGGCCGCGAGACCCGGCCCGACATCAAGCTCGGCATCTGCGGCGAGCATGGCGGCGACCCCGCCACGATCACATTCTGCGAGGCGGTGGGACTCGACTACGTGTCGTGCTCCCCGTTCCGGGTGCCGATCGCCCGTCTCGCCGCCGCACAAGCTTCGCTCAAGGCGGGTGCCGCACAAGAGGCGCCGTCGACGGTGTAGCTGCCCTTGAGAGCGGTGCCCGACGGCACCCCGGCGTCGCCCTTCGGGGCGGCGTCCCCGGCATTAACTCCTCAGCAAGGTTAATGGCTCATCAATGACCCATCGAAGGACGTCGAATCTGTTCACTGCGATCAGGCGTCCGGGTTGGCGACCGATGCGTCGCGTGGGGTGGAGTACGGCGCCGATGGAGCGACCGAGTGTACGGCATATGCCGCAGCGGCCACCGATCCGGAGGCCGAGGCCCGAGCGGCCGACATTGACGATCCGGCTGCTGCTCGCCGGCGTCGCACTGACCCTCTCCTCGACCGAGATCGCCCACGTCGCGGCGCCCATGTCGGGCGGCATCGCGGCGGCCAAGGCGGCCCTCACCGCCGAACTGACGACGCGCCATGCGGCCCTCGCCGACACCGGCTCGCACGGCAAGCCCGACGTCCGGGTGATCCGGCGCGACGAGATCAGCGCCGGCTACATCGAGACCGTCGGCCTGTTCGATCCCGCCGAGGTCGAGCCGACCTATCCGCGCTCCGCCTTCGTATTCACGCCCTGGATCGAGGAGAAGACGATGGTCGCCGCCGCCGAGCCGGCGCCGCGTCCGCGTCCCGACCATGAGCCCGAAGCGGAAACCCTCGTCGCCGGCGACGACGCGACACCGGTCGCCGTGGCCTACGCGCCGGCTGACGACGGGACCTCCTCCGCCCCGTTCGACGCGGTGCTCAACGAAGCGGCCGGCGATCCCAATGTCGTCCTGCCCGACGCACCGGCGACGCATGCCTGGGTCAACAATCCGCTGCCGGCCAGCGCCGACACCGACAAGGAGCGCGACTGCCTCGCCACCGCGATCTATTTCGAGGCGCGGGGCGAACCCCAGGACGGCCAGCTTGCCGTTGCCCAGGTGGTGCTGAACCGGGTCAAGAACCCGGCCTATCCGAACACGATCTGCGGCGTCGTCTTCCAGAACCAGACGAAGCGCAATCGCTGCCAGTTCTCCTTTGCCTGCGACGGACGCCCAGAGCGGATCACCGACAAGTCGGCCTGGACCAAGGCTCAGGAGCTTGCCCGGCGCTCGGTCGAGGAACAGCGCGCGACCTTCATCGAGGAGGTCGGCTCGGCGACGCACTACCACGCCACCTATGTCCGGCCGCGCTGGGCAGGTCGCATGACCCAGACCGACAAGATCGGCCGGCACATCTTCTACAACACGCGCCGCGGCGGCTGGAGTTGAGCACGGCGGAACCCATCGACCGCGCCGCCGTTTCTCCTGCGTATGGTCTAACGCAGGAGGTACGAGACATGGTCGTCGTCAAGCGCGCCGCAAATCCCGACTACGGCAGCGAGATCGACGACGGGAAGAAGGTCGACATCCCGGCCAACAACGCGCGCGGCGGGGTTACTCACCACAACGTGAGGAATATCCTGACCATCAGCGTCATGGGCGTGGTGGTACTGTTCGGCCTGATCTACCTGTTGTTCTTCGCCGGCTAGCTCATCCCCATCGTTTGCTCCTCCACTGTGCAGAACCTCCCTGCGTTGTGGTGCTGAACAGGGAATGGGGTCATCATCCCCGAATGACGCGGACCGCGTGGCATTCCAGGTTTCGGGCGTTCGTCTCGCACCTCGATCTCGGCTACACGGTGCCGCTGGTCGTGGGCGTGCTGGCGTTCATCGCCGCCCTGCTGATCTATTTCGGCGTGCTCTGAGGTCTATATCCGGACATCGAGTCCAAGATCGAGATAAGGCGCCGAGTGGGTGATCCACCCCGAGGAGATGTAGTCGACGCCCGTTTCCGCCACGGCGGCCACGGTCTCGCCGGTGATCCGGCCGGACGCCTCGGTCACCGCACGCCCGTCGACGATCCCCACCGCCTCGCGCAGCATCGGCGGGTCCATGTTGTCGAGCATGATCACGTCGGGTCGGGCCGTCAGTGCATCGCGCAGCATGTCGAGCGTGTCGACCTCGACCTCGATCCGCACCATGTGGCCGGAGCCGAGGCGCGCCCGCTCGATCGCCGCCACGACACCGCCGGCGACGGCGATGTGGTTGTCCTTGATCAGGATCGCGTCGTCGAGGCCGTAGCGGTGGTTCCACCCGCCGCCGCAGCGCACGGCGTATTTCTCGAACATGCGGAGCCCGGGCAGCGTCTTGCGCGTGTCGCAGATGCGGGCGCGGGTATGCGCGACCTTGTCGACCAGTGCCGCGGTGGCGGTGGCGACGCCCGAGAGATGGCACAGGAAGTTGAGCGCCACCCGCTCGCCGGAGAGGATCGCCCTCGCCGGCCCCGCGACCAGCGCCACGACGTCGCCCTTGGCGAGGCGCTCTCCGTCCTGCTTCATCGCCGTGAAGGTGACCGATGGGTCCATCTCGCGGAACGCGGCCTCGGCCAGAGCCAGGCCCGCCAGCGCCCCCGGATCGCGGGCGGCGAACACCGCCTCGGCCTGGGCGTCGGCGGGAATGGTGGCGGCAGACGTGATGTCGCCAGCACGGCCGAGGTCCTCGCGGAGGGCCATGCGCACCGCGTCCGTGACAAGCAGCGGCGGGAGAACGGAAAGCTTGGGACGATTCTGAAGGTTGGTCATGGGGGGTCAGGCCTCGGCCGTCGCGGCGGGTCGCAGTGCCGGCTCGCCGGCTGCGATCCGGTCGGCATCGCCAAGGGTGATGAAGGTCCGGTGCCGCCACGCCGGGTCGGGCTCGGGGAAATCAGAGCGGTAGTGGCCGCCCCGGCTCTCCGTGCGAGCGAGTGCCGCCGCCGCGATCAGCCTGGCCGTGGTCATCATGTTGCGAAACCGGGTGGAGCGGTCGCGGCTGCCGAGCACCTCGATGGCAGCGAGCGCACGGCGCAGGCCCGCAGCATCGCGCACCACGCCGACATCGGCCGACATGATCGCGCGCAGCTCGGCGACCACGTCGGGATCGGTGACGCCGATGCCGTTCGGCTCGACCGTCGGCTGCATCAGCTCCGCCTGCGGCAGGTGCTCGCGGATGTCGTCGGCGGCGCGGGCGGCGAACACCACCGCCTCGAGGAGCGAATTGGAGGCGAGCCGGTTGGCCCCATGCGCGCCGGTCGAGGAAGTCTCGCCGCAGGCCCACAATCCGTCGAGCGTCGAGCGGCCATTGGCGTCGGTCAGCACCCCGCCCATGTGGAAGTGCTCGGCCGGCGCCACCGGGATCGGCTGGGTGACGGGATCGATGCCGGCCGCCATGCACGACTTGTAGACCGTCGGGAAATGGTGCGGGAACTCGGCCCCGATCGCCTCGCGGCAATCGAGAAACGCGCCACGGCCGGCAGCGATCTCGGCATGGATGGCGCGGGCGACGACGTCGCGCGGCGCGAGCTCCGCGTCGGGATGGACCTTCAGCATGAACCGCTCGCCATCCGCGTTGATGAGCTTCGCGCCGTCGCCCCGCAGCGCCTCGGTGGCGAGCGGCGCCGGGTCGCGGCCGATGTTGATCGCCGTCGGATGGAACTGGACGAACTCGGGATCGGCGATCATCGCGCCGGCACGGGCCGCCATGCCGAGACCCGCACCCTCGGACTCGGGCGGGTTGGTGGTCACCGCATAGAGGTGGCCGATGCCGCCGGTGGCGAGCACCACCGCCTGGGCCGGAAAGGTGATCGGCGAGCCGCCGGCGGTGGGCCGGGCGACGATCCCGGTGACGGCGCCGTCCTCGGTCAGCAGCGTCTCGCCGATATAGCCCTCCATCAGCCGGATCGACGGCGTCTTGCGCACGGTCTCGACCAGCGCCTGCATGATCGCCGCGCCCGCCATGTCGCCGCGGACATGGACGATGCGGCGCTCGCTGTGCGCCGCCTCGCGCGACAGCGAAAGATGGCCCTCGAGGTCGTGGTCGAAGGGCACGCCATAGGCGAGGAGATCGTGGATGCGGGCCGAGGCGTCGCCGACCATGAGCCGCGCGATCTTCTCGTCGACGGTGCCGGCGCCGGCGACGAGCGTGTCGGCGAGGTGCTTGTCCACGGAGTCGCCGGGGCTCATCGCGGCGGCGATGCCGCCCTGCGCCCAGGCCGAGGAGGCACCCTGCCCGATCGGCGCTGCGGCCAGTACGGTGACCGGCCGCGGCGCGAGCCGGAGCGCGCAGAAGAGGCCCGCGAGGCCGCCGCCGACGATGATCACGTCATCGGTCGGGCCAAGGGGTGACGTGTCGATCGTGTCGGTCATGGCCGTATCCCACGAAGTGGTCCGGACTGGCTGCGGGCGGGCCGGAAGCGATGGCGATGAAGAGATGCCGGCCCGGCAAGGGCTCGGCAGAGAAGGCGTGCCGAGCGGCCTGTCGGCCCGCCCGGCATCCCCGTTCAGCTCTTGAGGTTGATCATCCGCTCGACCGCGCGCCGGGCCTTCTCGGCGACCATCGGGTCGATCGTGACCTCGTCGCGCAGCTCGACCAGGCTGTCGAGGATCTTCGGCAGCGCGATCCGCTTCATGTGCGGGCAGAGGTTGCAGGGCCGGATGAACTCGATGTCCGGCGCCTCGGCCTCGATATTGGCCGACATGGAGCACTCGGTGACGAGCAGCACCTTCGGCGGGTGACGCTCGACGACCCAATTGGTCATCTTGGCGGTCGAGCCGGTGAAGTCGGCCTCGGCGATCACGTCCGGCGGGCACTCGGGATGGGCCAGCACGACGACGCCGGGATTGGCCTCGCGATAGGCGGCGATCTCCTTGCCGGTGAAGCGCTCATGCACTTCGCAGGCGCCGTTCCAGGCGATGATCTCGACATCGGTCTGCGAGGCGACCCACTTGGCCAGGTACTGGTCCGGCAGGAACAGCACCTTGTCGACGCCGAGGCTCTCGACCACCTCCACCGCGTTGGACGAGGTGCAGCAGATGTCGCTCTCCGCCTTCACGTCGGCCGAGGTGTTGACATAGGTCACCACCGGCACGCCGGGATAGCGCTCGCGCAGCAGCCGGATGTCGGCGCCGGTGATCGAGGCGGCCAGCGAGCAGCCCGCCCGGGCATCGGGGATCAGCACCAGCTTGTCCGGGTTGAGCAGCTTCGAGGTCTCGGCCATGAAGTGGACGCCGCACTGGACGATGATGTCGGCATCGCTCTTGGCCGCGGCGATCGCGATCTGGAGCGAATCGCCGACCACGTCGGCGACGCAGTGGTAGATCTCGGGCGTCTGGTAGTTGTGCGCGAGGATCACCGCGTTGCGGGTCTTCTTGAGATCGTTGATCGCCTTGACGTAGGGCGCCATGACCGGCCACTCGATCGCCGGGATGACGTGCTTCACCTTCTCGTAGAGATGGGCGGTCTCGCGAGCCACCTCGTCGGTGTACTCGAGGTTCGGCATCGGCACCGGTGCGAACTTGCCGCCATGGGAAAGGCGCGACGCGGCGCGACGCTCCCGGCTC
The DNA here is from genome assembly GCA_023392225.1 of Pseudomonadota bacterium. Classification (GTDB taxonomy): domain Bacteria; phylum Pseudomonadota; class Alphaproteobacteria; order Rhizobiales; family Kaistiaceae; genus Bauldia. The sequence continues at coordinate 1,280 of JAEVZM010000334.1, read as the reverse complement.
GTGGTGCCCTGTACCTCGGTCATGGCCCGCCTCCTCTTTTTATGCTCATATTGAGCATAATTTGGACCTTAAAACAGCCGGTCAAGCCGGCGTCCACAGCGATATAAGCATGCGCTGAGCAAAATTCCAATGGGCTCTGCAAAAAAGTAGTCCTCCGGCTGCCCAGATTCTCGGCAGCCTCGTGACACGCCGGCGCCGCTAGAACGGCGCGTCGTCGTCGCCGTCGAGCGGCTCGGTCGCTGCCGGCTTGCCGTTGGCGCTGAGACGGATGCGCTCGACCCTGCCCTCGGCCTCCTTGAGCAGCCGCTCGCAATGGCCCTTCAAGGCCTCGCCGCGCTCGTAGCGCTCGATGGACTTCTCGAGGTCGACCTTGCCCGCCTCGAGCTCCTGCACGATCGCCTCGAGCTCCTTGAGAGCCTGCTCGAAAGACATCTCTGTGACGGGAACGGGCGCGGCGTCGGGCATACCATTCTCTCCTCTGCGATCGTCGGTGCGACACCGAACGGAACGATCAGGACATTCCGTCACCGATCCGCAGGCGGGCCGCGTCCTGTCTCCCGGATAATCCCGCGTCGGTCAAGACGCCTGAGGGGCGGCATCATTCCCGCCGATTGAGCTCCTCGAGCATTCCGACCAACGCCGCGAATCGCTCCGCCCCGAGGACTTCCCGGTAGTTGGCTTCGATGGCGCGCTTGACCTTGTTGGAGTCGCCGAGAAACCGTCGCCCCGCAGCAGTGAATACGATGCGCTTGCTGCGGCCATCGGCTGCTTCCGCGATTCGCTCGACGATTCCATCCGAGACGAGCTCGTCGATCAGTTGCTGGACAGCCTGCTTGCTGAGGCCCAACCGGCGGACCAGCTCGGACTGCCGGATTCCCGTCCGCCCCACATGCATGATGATCTTGCCACGCGCCTCTGCCGCCCACGGGTGGCCCAGTTCGACCAGCCCGGCGTCGAGCTCCTCCTTCCATCGCCGCGTCGCCTCCCAGAGCAGCACGCCGACGTGGTCGAGGGTTTCCGGCCAAGGCGTATCGTCAATTTTCTTGACCATTTCCTTGCGTTCCATTACCGTCAAGTTTCTTGACTGTAGCCATCCATTACCGGCGGGGCAACACGTCCCGCCCGAGCAGGAGCAGGATCGTCATGCCAATCGTCTCTCCGTCGAAGGCCGCGACCTTCGACCTCCCGGGCGTCACTTTCACCGGCCTCGCGGCGCCGAGTCGCGGCGCAAGCGAGACCGGGGGCTGGCGCGTGACGATGCGCGCCGGCACGCCGCCGCC
>JAEVZM010000330.1 GCA_023392225.1 Pseudomonadota bacterium | reverse complement strand
CGATTGGCTGGAGCGACATTTTCCCGCTCAGACGTGAACCGGTTGGCGTCGCTCTGCGTAAAAGGCTGAAGCGCTTTTCTGCCCGGCGCGATTGTGGCAAGCGATGGTCCCCACCATCACATCACGGAAGCCCATGCGCCAGGACCAGCCGCCGCCCTTCGCCAGCACTCTTGGCATCAAGATCATCAAATATTCGCCCGAACGCATCGAAGCCGAATTGCATGTGCGGCCGGAACTCGGCAATCGCAACGGCAACATGCATGGCGGTGCGGTGATGGCATTCGCTGACGATCTCGGCGGTGCGGCGACGATCATCAATCTGCCGGAGAACACCACGACGGCCACCATCGAAAGCAAGACGAATTTCTTCGCCGCGATCAATGTCGGCGACATCGCACGCGCCGAATGCACCCCGCTGCATCGTGGACGCACGACCATGGTGTGGCAGACCAGAATCACCCGTGGCGACGGCAAGCTTGCAGCCATTGTCACACAGACGCAGCTTGTCATTCCCGGAAAATTCGGAAAATAGCGATGTCCGATGCGCCGACGATCGTCTGGTTTCGCGACGATCTGCGGATCGCCGATCATGCGGCCCTCACGGCGGCGGCGCAGCAGGATGCGCCGCTGATCTGCGTTTTCGTACTCGACGAACAAAGCAAAGGTGTTCGCGCGTATGGCGGTGCATCGCGCTGGTGGCTGGCGCAATCGCTGCGCGCGCTCGATCATGAGCTGCGCAAATGCGATCAAAAACTTGTACTGCGGCACGGCGCAGCCGCCGACGTGATCCCTGCCTTGGCGCGCGAAGCGAACGCAAGCCGTGTCTACTGGAATCGCCGTTACGATCAGGCAGGCATTTCCGTCGACGATGCCGTCGTCGCAAAGCTGAAGGACGATCACATCAACGGCGGCACCTTTCCCGGCAACCTCCTCTTTGAACCGGGACGCATCCAGACCAAGGACGGCGGCCCCCTGCGCGTGTTCACGCCGTTCTGGAAACGCATCCTGGCCATGGGTGAATTGCGCAAGCCCGTGCCTGCACCGACATCGCTGCCGCCAACCATCGATGACGTGAGCTCCGATACGCTCGATGATTGGCAACTGGAGCCATCCCGGCCCGATTGGGCCGGCGGCATTCGAGAGGCCTGGACGCCCGGCGAAGCGACAGCACGCGAACAGCTTGCGGATTTTATCGACGGCATCAAAGGCTATTCGGAAAACCGCGACCGGCCAGACAGGTCGGCGACCTCACGCCTGTCGCCGCATCTGCGCTTTGGCGAAATCAGCCCGATCGATATCTTTCATGCGGCGCGCTTTGCCGCCGACAAAGGCAGCCCGTCCCGCGATATCGAGAAATTCCTCAGCGAACTCGGCTGGCGTGAATTCTCATATCATCTGCTGCATCGCTATCCCGATCTTGCGACCAGGAATCTTCAGCAACGTTTCGATGCATTTCCATGGCGCAGCGATGCGGAAGCACTCAAGGCCTGGCAACAGGGCCGCACAGGCTATCCCATCGTCGATGCCGGCATGCGCGAGCTCTGGCACACCGGCTGGATGCACAATCGGGTGCGTATGGTCACCGCCTCATTCCTGATCAAACATCTGTTGATCGACTGGCGGCTCGGCGAGCAATGGTTCTGGGACACGCTGGTCGACGCTGATCCCGCCAATAACACTGCGAGCTGGCAATGGGTCGCTGGCTCGGGCGCCGATGCTGCGCCGTATTTCCGCATCTTCAATCCCATTTTGCAGGGCGAGAAATTCGATCCGGACGGCGCCTATGTCCGGCAATGGGTGCCTGAGATTGCAGGGCTGCCGGACAAGTTCATCCACAAGCCCTGGCTCGCTTCAGACCAGATCTTGGCCGGTGCGGGCATCACAATGGGCGAGAGCTACCCGAATCCGATCATCGATCACGACACGGCGCGCAAGCGCGCCCTCGCCGCCTTCGCGTACGTCAGGGCCTGACCTTCACGCCTTGCGGTAATTGACGATGAACACCGCCGTCGCACAGAGCACGATGCCGCTGATCGACAAGGCATCGAGACGCTCGTTGAACAGCAGCCAGGCCATCACGGCCGTGGTCGCGGGTACAAGATAGAACAGGCTCGCGACCCTTGTCGCAGGAATGCGCTTGATGAGCCAATACATCAACGCCACCGTGAAGGTCGACAGTACCACGGACAGCCAGAACAGCGAGAAGATGAACTCGCCGCTCCACACGACCTGACGTGTTTCAAGTATCAAGGCCGCGGCGCCGAAGAGAACGAGACAGGCAGAGAACTGAATCAGATTGCCGCTGCGCCAGTCGATCGCGCCGCAGAAACGCTTCTGGTAAAGCGAGCCCAGCGTAATGCCAAGCAGGGAGACAAAGGACGCAATCCAGCCGAGTGTCGAGCCAGACGCCACGATGCTGCGATCATGCAGCACCAGCAGCACGCCCACGAGCCCCATTGCCAACCCGCCCCATTGCAGCGGTGTCACGCGCTCGCCGAGAAAGCGGTTGGCGATGGTCGATGTCAGGATCGGCTGAAGGCCCGGGATCAAGGCGGAGATGCCGGCCGGCACACCCTGGGAGATGGCGACGAAGACGCCGGCAAGATAGAGCCCGTGCACGAGGATACCGGCCACCACGCTGTGAGCAACCTCTGCACCGACGGGCCAGCGCGGACGCGCTATGGCGACAATGATAGCGAGGATTACGACGACCAATGCCATTCGCAACGACAGAAATGTCATGGGTTCGGCATAAGGCATGCCGAACTTGGTGCCGATAAACCCCGTGCTCCAGAAGAAGACGAAGGTCAGCGGCGCTGCTCGAAGGGCAAGGTCGGTCGGAGAAGGCTTCACGATTTTGTATTCCCGGCGGCCGCCGTGTTTAACGGACATGCGCCGCAATGTCATTGCGCCGGGCGTTGCAATCGGTGCATGACAGGCAGGACTGAGATGGCCGCGGACGATTTGCGGCGCCGGAACGGAGAAAAACGATGGATGTGCGTGCAGCAGTGGCTGTGGCGGCAGGCAAGCCGCTGGAAATCATGACAGTTCAGCTGGAAGGCCCCAAGGCCGGCGAAGTCATGGTCGAGATCAAGGCTACCGGCATCTGCCACACCGACGAATTCACCCTCTCCGGCGCCGACCCCGAAGGCCTCTTCCCCGCCATCCTCGGGCATGAGGGCGCCGGCGTCGTGGTCGACGTCGGTCCGGGCGTAACCAGCGTCAAGAAAGGCGATCACGTCATTCCGCTCTACACCCCGGAGTGCCGCCAATGCCCGTCGTGCCTTTCGCGCAAGACCAACCTCTGCACCGCGATCCGTTCGACCCAGGGTCAGGGCCTGATGCCGGACGGCACCTCGCGCTTCTCGCTCGATGGCAAGCCGTTGCACCACTATATGGGCTGCTCGACTTTCGCGAACTTCACCGTGCTCCCTGAAATCGCCGTCGCGAAGGTGCGTGAGGACGCCCCGTTCGACAAGATCTGCTACATCGGCTGCGGCGTCACCACCGGCATCGGCGCCGTGTTCAACACCGCCAAGGTGGAAATCGGTGCGAAGGCGATCGTATTCGGTCTCGGCGGCATCGGCCTGAACGTCATCCAGGGCCTTCGCATTGCCGGCGCTGACATGATCATCGGCGTCGACATCAATAACGAGCGCAAATCCTGGGGCGAGAGGTTCGGCATGACGCACTTCGTCAATCCGAAGGAAATCGGCAAGGATCTCGTTCCCTATCTCGTCGACATGACCAAGACTCCGGCCGACCAGATCGGCGGCGCCGACTACACCTTCGACTGCACCGGCAACGTGACGGTGATGCGCCAGGCACTCGAAGCCTGCCATCGCGGCTGGGGCGTGTCGGTGATCATCGGCGTGGCACCGGCCGGCGCGGAAATTTCAACGCGTCCGTTCCAGCTGGTGACCGGCCGCGTGTGGAAAGGCTCGGCATTCGGCGGCGCAAGAGGCCGCACCGATGTCCCGAAGATCGTCGACTGGTACATGGACAAGAAGATCGAGATCGACCCGATGATCACCCACATCCTGCCGCTGTCGGAGATCAACCAGGGCTTCGACCTCATGCACAAGGGCGAGTCGATCCGCAGCGTCGTCGTCTACTGACGGCGCCGGTCGACCTCCCCCATCAGCCGACGGAAGCGAGAGAATGAGCGAGAACTGGGTCGTGGCCTGCGCGGCCGACGATATCGAGCCCGAGGACGTGATCCGCTTCGACCATGGCGGCCACGTCTATGCCATCTACCGGTCGCCCGACGATGCGTATTACGCCACCGACGGCATCTGCACGCACGAGCATGCCTACCTGTCGGATGGCCTGGTGCTCGACGAGATCATCGAGTGCCCCAAGCACAATGGCCGCTTCGATTACCGGACCGGCGAGGCCAAGGGCGCGCCGGTCTGCGTCAACCTCAAGACCTACAAGGTCAAGGTCGAGGACGGCGAGGTGCTGATCGCGGTCGGCTGACCGGCCGCGACCTGTCCCGCTTGCAGCGCTTACCCTGAAGTCGTCCCCGCCCCGTCCCGCGGCGGGGTGTCTCGCCGTGACCCATTCCACCCGAGGGCTACCCAAGGCTGCAACGACCAGCCAGGTGCGCGCCCAGTCGCCCGGCGTCGTGCGACGCGACCATCGGCATTTCTGCGGAACCCTGTGCCACCCGACCCGTTCGGACCCCCCGAGGGGATGACACACAGGAGGTATCCAGAATGCGTTATGGTCTGATCGCGGGGCTCGCTGCGGTCCTGTTGATGAGCGGCGCCGCTCTTGCCGAGGTGCCGGCCACCGCGACCACCGAGCTCAATGTCCGCGCCGGTCCGGGGACCAACTTCCCGGTCGGCGGCGTCATCCCCGAGGGGGGGCGGGCGGTGATCGGGGGATGCGTCGCCGACAGCCGCTGGTGCACCGTCAGCTACGACGGCGGGCAGGGCTGGGCCTATTCCGACTATCTCTCCGCCGATCTCGGCGGCCAGCAGGTGGTGATCACCGACCGCGTCACCGATCTCGGCGTGCCGGCCACCGTCTACGAAGGGCCGCCGGCCGCCGTGCCGGGCGCCGTCGGCGGCGCCATCGCCGGTGCCGTGATCGCCGGCCCGGTCGGGGCGATCGTCGGCGGTGTCGCCGGCGCCACCCTCGGCGCGGCGGTCGATCCGCCCAAGGAGGTGCGGGCCTATGTCACCGAGCACCAGTTCGAGCCGGTCTATGTCGACGGCGAGGTCGTGGTCGGGGCGACCCTTCCCGAACCGGTGGTCGTGACCCCGGTGCCGCAGTCCAACTACGCTTACGTCTACGTCAACGGTGTGCCGGTGCTGGTCGAGCCCGATACCCGCAAGGTCGTCTACATCTTCCGCTCGTAGCGGGCGATCCTGGAACGCGCGAAGGGCGCCGGCAGTGTCGGCGCCCTTTTTCGTCGTGGAGCGGGGGTCAGGCGGCGACCAGCGCCAGCGCCCGGATCGGGCTGCCCGAGCCCTTCTCGATCTTGAGCGGGGCGGTGATCAGCACCGCGCCGGTCGGCGGCAGGAGGTCGAGATTGGTGAGGCTGGCGAGGCCGAACTTGTTGGCGCCGTGCATCAGGTGGTGCGCCGGGAAGGCCGGCTCGAAGGCGAAGGCCTGGCCGGCATCGGTGCCCACCGCCTCGACGCCCCAGCCGTTGACGTTCCGCTCCTCGACCAGGAACTTGACGCAGGCCGCGCTTGGTCCCGGCACGTGCGGGCCGTCCTCCTTCATGTTGAGGAAGGCGGCCGGGTCGGTCCGCTTCGACCAGTCGCTGCGCATCAGCACCCAGGCGCCGTCGGGAATCCGGCCATGCGCGGCCTCGAACGCCTCGATATGCGAGGGCTCGCAGAGGAACTTCTCGTCGGCCGCGGCTTCCTTCGAGCAGTCGATGACCACCGCCGGCGCGATCATCCGCTTGACCGGGATCGTGTCGGTGGCGCCGTCGCCATAGTCCTTGCCGCTGACCCAGTGGATCGGCGCGTCGAAGTGGGTGCCGGTGTGCTCGCCGAGCTTGAGGTTGTTCCAGTACCAGGCCGGGCCGCGCTCGTCGTAGTTCGAGATCTCGCTGATCGAGAACGGGTCGGACGGGGCGAACGGCGGCGGCAGCTGGATCACCGGGGTCGAGGGCCGCAACGTCTGTGTCAGGTCGATCACCTTCACCTTGCCATCGGCGATGGCGCCGGCGAATTGCAGCAACAGATCGGTGGACATGGCGTGGTCGACCCTCCCTCGGCACGGATGCGCTCGCCTCGCTTTTGTCACGGCGGGGAGAGCCGGGCAATTGTTTCGCGCCGGGCGGGAAACTTCAAGCTTGATGTTTTATCGGGCCGCCGCGCAACCTGCTTTGACAGACGCCCCGGGCCGGTCCATTCTTTTAAGACTAAAGTAATTCGGGAGTGGGGAATCCGAATGACGCCGGGCTTTATCGAGGTTGGAGGCGGGCGCGGTTATCTGGCGATCCCCGAGAGCGGCAGTGGTCCCGGCCTGATCGTCTTCGCCGGTGCCGGCCGGTCGCGCGAGTTCACGGCGCTGGCCGATCTCTATGGCGAGGAAGGCTACGTCACGCTCGTCGTCGACGACGGCTATGCGGAGGCGGCCAAGGCGCTTGCCACCCGGCCCGAGGTCGCCGGCCAGCTGGGTGCGATCGGCTTCGGTGCCGCGGCCCGGGCGGCGCTCGACGCGGTCAATGCCGGGGTCGTCGCCTGCGCGGTCGCCTATTACGGCGAACACCTCGTCGCGGCGCTGACCGCGGCGCGGCGCCACGGCCGTCCGGTCATGGCGCACCTCGCCGGCCCCGATGCTGCCGCCTTCGAGGCCCTCCGTCCCCAGTTCCCCGCGGTCGAGACCTTCTACTACCGCGGCAGCGCGCCGGGATTCGCCGAGGCGGGCGAGGCGTTCGACAAGTCGTCCTTCAACCTCGCCTATACCCGCACCCTCGAGATGCTCCGCCGGGTCCTCGGGCCGCGCTACGACCTCGACAAGATCTGGGACCGCCACACCGAGCTCGAGTTCGCCACCCGGGCCGCCGAGGAGACCATGACCACCATGGTCGCCGAGCCTTATGTCAACCACGTGCCGGTGATGACCGGCGGTACCGGCTACGACGAGACGCTGCGCTTCTACAAGCACCACTTCATCCCGACCGCGCCGCAGGATGCGCGGCTGGTGCCGATCAGCCGCACCACCGGCGCCGACCGGGTGGTCGACGAGATGCTGTTCTGCTTCACCCACGACAACGAGATCGACTGGATGCTGCCCGGCGTGAAGCCGACCGGGCGGAAGGTCGAGATCCCGCTGGTCGCCATCGTCCGCTTCCGCGGCGACAAGATCCACAGCGAGCACATCTACTGGGACCAGGCCTCGGTGCTGGTCCAGGTCGGGCTGCTCGACCCCAAGCTCTATCCGACCGCCGGCATCGAGACCGCGCGGAAGGCATTCGACGAGACCGAGCCATCGAACACCATCATGGCCCGGTGGAAGGAAAGCGAAGACAGTTAGCCACTCTTCGGGGCGGCGCACACGGAAACCGGGGATATGGGAGAGTTCCTGATGGATTTCGCAATGCTCAGCCGCCGTCGTCTGCTGGCGATGATGGGTGCCTCGGCCACGCTGCCGCTGGTCGGGAAGGGTTTCGTCTCGACGGCGCTCGCCGCCGACGGGACGGTCACCATCGCCTATAACGTCAACCTGCCGAGCTTCGACCCGACGGTCGGCGCCTCGGCGGTCAACCCCACCATCCAGGCGCTCTACCAGGCGATCTTCGATCCCTACATCGCGCAGCAGCCGGACCTCAAGTTCAAGCCGGGCCTGATCACCGAGTGGGGCTGGAACGACGACAAGACCAAGGTGCACATGACGGTCCGCGAGGGCGCCACCTGGCACAATGGCGACCCGGTGACCGCCGAGGACGTCGTGTGGTCGCTCGAGCGCGCCGCCAATCCCGACAGCGGCAACCCGATCCAGTTCATCTGGTCGACGGTCGGCAACTACCAGATCGACGGCAACAGGATCACCGGCGACGTGCTCCGGTTCGAGCCGACCTTCTTCATGTGGATGGCGTTCCTCACCGGCTACGTGCTGCCGAAGAAATACTACGAGAGCGTCGGTGCCGAGGGCTTCGAGGCCAAGCCGATCGGCTCGGGCCCCTACATGGTCGACGAGTTCCAGCAGAACGCCTTCCTCCGGCTCAAGGCCAACCCCAACTACTGGGGCGGCAAGCCGGCCTATGACACCGTCATCTACAAGTTCGTCCCCGACCCGACGAGCCGCGTCGCCGAGCTCGAATCGGGCTCCTCCGACGTGACGCTGGAGATCCCCTACGAGGAGTTCGACCGCCTCAAGGAGAGCCCCGACTTCACCGGCTATTCGACGCCGATCTCCGACATCGCGATGATCTTCCTCAACGACGTCGAGCCGATGCTCGACAAGAACGTGCGCCTCGCCGCCAACTATTCGATCGACAAGCAGGCGATCGTCGACCGCCTTCTGCGCGGCTATGGCGTGGTGCTGATCACGCTCGAGGCGCCCGAGTATTCGGCCTTCGATCCGGCGATCAAGATTCCCTACGACCCGGAAAAGGCCAAGGAGCTGCTCGCGGCGAGCGGCTATTCGCCCGACAACCCGGTCAAGTTCACCATCCAGACCACCCGCGGCTTCAAGCCGAAGGACTACGAGATGATCCAGGCGATCGTCGGCATGTGGCGGAAGGTGGGGATCGAGGCGACCATCGAGGTCTACGAGATCGCCAAGCACTACGAGCTGCGCGCTGCCGACCAGCTGGCGCCGGCCGCCTTCTACAACTGGGGCAACTCGATCGGCGACCCGACCACCTCGACCGGCTTCGCCATGTTCGGTCCCTCGCCGCACTCGGTCTGGGACGGGCAGGACTTGATCGACATGATCGGCCCGCTGTGGGGCGAGGCCGACGAGCTGAAGCGCATCGAGGGCTGGAAGAAGGTCTCCCGCTTCATCGCCGAGGAGGGTCTGGTGATCCCGCTCCTCCAGTACGTCCAGCCGATCATCGCCAGCAAGGACGTCAAGGTGGTGCCGGAGGCGAACGGCATGCTCAAGGCGCAGAACCTCTCGCCGGCCTGACGATCTGCTGCGCCGCCGGCGGCCACGATGTCGCCGGCGGTGGCCCCTGCCGCCTGCGGAACCGGGCAGCGGATGAGGCGTTCCGCTCATGTCCGGCGGTTCGCCCGCCGAGCAAGGGGTTGGCAGGGAATGCCTTGCGCCCTAGGAATACTCTCGAAGGCAGGCGACGCCGATGCGGAGGCGTTGCTGCTGCCCCGGCTTCCGTGCCGGCGTCCAGGAGGCAGTTTTGGTTACTTTGTATGAAGGTACGAACCAGGGTGAGATCATCGACGGCAACGATCCGCTCGGTGCTCTGATCTATGGCTATGGCGGCAACGACACCCTCTATGGCCGCGACGGCGACGACGAGATCTATGGCGGAACCGGCAACGACAAGATCGCCACCGGCGAGGGGACCAATACCGCGCATGGCGACGACGGCGACGACGACATTCGCGGTGGCTCCGGCCGGGACATCCTGTTCGGTGAAGACGGCAACGACCTGATCTACGGCGGCAAGGGCGGCGGTGACGACGACCTCTATGGCGGCACCGGCGACGACGAGCTGCACGGCACCGAGGGTGACGACCGCATCTGGGGCGGCGACGGCGACGACCTCCTGCTCGGCGGCACCCAGGGCGACGACATGATCTGGGGCGGCAACGGCGCCGACTGGATCTATGGCGGCGGCAAGCAGCTGCCGTCGTACCAGATCATCTATGGCGGCGCGGGCGACGATCGCATCGCCGGCGACGATGGTGACGACCTGATCTACGGCGATTCCGGCAATGACCTGATCTACGGCAGCCATGACCTCGACGAGCTCTATGGCGGCACCGGCCGCGACGAGCTGCACGGCAACTACGGCGACGACGTCATCTACGGCGACTCCGGCAACGACGAGATCATCGGCGCCCAGGCCGACGACAAGCTCTATGGCGGCGGCGGCAAGGACAAGATCAACGGCAGCTCCGGCAAGGACCTCATTTTCGGCGGCAGCAGCAACGACAAGCTCTACGGCGGCTCCAAGGACGACGTCCTCGCGCCGGGCCGGGGCCGCGACTACGTCAACGGCAACGACGGCAAGGACGCGGTCAGCTACGAGGACCAGAAGGGCGGGGTGAACATCAACGTCCCGAACAAGAAGTTCGGCGGCATCGCCAAGGGCGACACGATCAAGAACGTCGAGAACGTCATCGGCTCGCAGAGCAAGGACAAGCTGACCCCGGCCAAGAAGGGCTACGCCTATGGCGAGGGCGGCGACGACGTGATCAAGGCGGCCAAGGGCGGCGCCCTCATGCGTGGCGACGAGGGCAACGACAAGCTGGTCGGCGGCAAGGGCAAGGACAAGTTCTGGCTGCAGACGCCGGACTACGGCGCCGACGACGTCTTCAACTTCAAGGGATCGGACAAGATCCGCCTGAAGGGCAGCGACTTCGGCATCGGCAGCAGCCTCGATTCCAGCGAGCTGGTCAACCGCTCGAGCGGACACGATGCCGACGCCGCCAAGCCGCAGCTGATCTACGACCAGTCCAGCCACACGCTGTGGTTCGATTCCGACGGGACGGGCGGGGTGGCCGCCCAGAAGATCGCGACGTTCCAGAAGGGAGCGCCGGGGTCGTTGTCGACGAGCGACTTCGATATCGTCTGAGCGGCGGCGCGTGCCGACCGGCCCGGTCGAAGGTGGCGGGTCTGCCTGAGGGGTGAGCCTGGCCCGCTGCCTGCATGCCGGTGACGGTCGACCGCCACCGGGTGTGGCGGTGCCATTTTGGGGGTGGGGCGCGGGAATGAGTCGCGGTGCACTGCTCCGCCGGTTGCTGCTGGTGCCGCTGACGCTGCTCGGCGTCGCGGTCGTGGTGTTCGTCCTGCTCCGCGTGGTGCCGGGCAACCCGGTGGCGATGATGATCCCGCCCGGCGCGAGCCAGGCCGATGTCGACCGGCTGATGGCCCAGTATGGCCTCGACCTGCCGATCCTCGACCAGTTCTTCGTCTGGATCGGGCAGATCGCCTCCGGCGACTTCGGCACCTCGATCAGCCGTCGCCAGGACGTGATGACGCTGATCCTCGGCCGCCTTCCCGCCACCCTCGAATTGGTGGCGATCGCCATCCTGATCGCCATCGCCCTCGGCGCCGGCCTCGCCCTGACCGGCGCCTATTTCCGCCGCCGCCTGCCGGAGTGGCTGGTCGATGGCTTCGTCGCCCTGTCGCTCGCCATCCCCGACTTCCTCTGGGGGCTCCTGTTCATCCTGGTCTTCGGCGTGCTGTGGCCGGTGATGCCGATCTCGGGTCGCATCGATCCCCGGCTCGGCGCCGAGTTCCACACCGGCTTCTATCTCGTCGAGGCGATCGTCACCGGCCAGTGGGCGCTGGCCGGCAGCCTCTTCCGACACGCCCTCCTGCCGGCGGTGGCGCTGGCCCTGCCGCTGGCGGCGATCGTCACCAGGGTGTTCAAGACCTCGCTCGGCGAGGCCGAGCTCCAGGACTATGCCCAGGTGGCGCGCGCCCGCGGCTTCTCCCGCGCCCGCGTGCTGGTCCGCGAGGCGATGCCCAACGCGGCGATCTCGACGGTCACCCTCGCCGGGGTGCAGGTCACGTTCCTCATCGGCGGCACGGTACTGGTCGAGCGCATCTTCTCCTACGAGGGCATCGGCAACATGGCGGTCGATGCCATGATCAACCGCGACCTGCCGCTGATCCAGGGGCTGGTGCTGGTCTTTGCCGTGATCTTCATCGCGCTCAATCTCGCCATCGACCTCCTCAATGCCTGGCTCGATCCGAGGTTGCAGCATGGCTGACGCGGCGGCATCCGGCGACGACGGGCGGCGCCGGCGTCTTTCGCTCGACCCGCGGGCCATCGTCGGCGGCGCCATCGTCGCCATCCTGTTCCTCGTCGCGCTCGCCGCGCCGCTTCTCGCCCCGCACGACCCGCTCGCCCAGGACCTGCTCTATACCCAGCTGCCGCCGTCCTGGAGGCCGGGCGGCGATCCCGCCTTCCTGTTCGGCACCGACAGTCTCGGCCGCGACATTCTCTCCCGGCTGATCTACGGGGCGCGGATCGCTGCCTTCGTCGCCGTCGTCGCCGCCACCCTCGCCTGTCTCCTCGGCTCGCTCCTCGGGCTCGTCGCGGGCTATTTCCGCGGCCCGGTCGACATGGTGGTGTCGCGGCTCGTCGACATCTGGATGTCGTTCCCGCCGGTGCTCCTGTCGATCGTGCTCGCCGCCGCGGTCGGCGCCGGCCTCGGCACGGTGGTGCTCGCCATCGTCGTCATCGACTGGACGCGCTTCGCCCGGGTGGTGCGGGCCGACACCCAGCTGCAGCGCCAGCTTGACTACGTCGCCGCCGCGCGGGTGATCGGGCTCCGCCGCGGGCGGACGCTGTTCGCCGAGGTGCTGCCCAACGTCCTGCCGCTGATCGTCACCCTCCTCACCGTCGAGATGGGCATCGCCGTCATCGTCGAGGCGATCCTCTCCTTCGTCGGCCTCTCGGTCTCGACCGACACGCCGACCTGGGGCGGCATGATCGCCGAGGGCCGGCAGGCGATCTACCAGGTGCCTTGGCTGATGGCGCTGCCGATCGGCGCGATCGTCGTCACCGTGCTCGGCTTCAACCTCCTCGCCGACGGCCTCCGCGCCACCTTCGACCCGGTGCAGCGCCGGTGACCGCCACCCTCGCCA
>JAEVZM010000329.1 GCA_023392225.1 Pseudomonadota bacterium | reverse complement strand
CGGCGAGCGCCGGATCATCGGCATCGGGCGGGTGGTGGTGGGCGAGCGCAAGGATGGCTCCACCTTCCCCATGGAGCTGGCGGTGGGCGAGATGCGCTCCGGCGAGCAGCGCTACTTCACCGGGTTCATTCGCGACCTCAGCGAGCGGCAGGTGACCGAAGCCCGGCTCCAGGAGTTGCAGACCGAGCTGGTCCACATGTCGCGCCTGACGGCGATGGGCGAGATGGCCTCGACCCTCGCCCACGAGCTCAACCAGCCGCTATCGGCAATCGCCAACTACATGAAGGGCTCGCGACGGCTGCTCGAGCCGGCCGAGGACGAGCGCTCGGCGAAGATCCGCGACGCCATCGACAAGGCTGGCGCACAGGCGCTGCGGGCCGGCGACATCATCCGGCGGCTTCGCGACTTCGTCTCCCGCGGCGAGAGCGAGCGGCGCGTCGAGAGCATCGCCAAGCTGGTGGAGGAAGCGAGCGTCCTCGCCCTTGTCGGCGCCAAGGAGCTCGGCGTGCGGGTCCGCTTCGACTTCACGTCGGAGGCCGATCTCGTGCTCGTCGACCGCGTGCAGATCCAGCAGGTGCTCCTCAACCTGATCCGCAACGCCGTCGAATCGATGGAGCGCACCGAGCGGCGGGAGCTGCTCCTCGCCACCACCGCGAAGGAGCCGGACACGATCGAGGTGGCGGTCGCCGACACCGGCCACGGCATGGCGCCCGAAGTAACCGAGCAGCTCTTCAGGCCTTTCGTCACGACCAAGCGACAGGGTATGGGAGTGGGCCTTTCCATTTCGCGGAGCATCATCGATGCTCACGGCGGGCGGATCTGGGCGGAGCCCAATCGGGGGGGCGGTACCGTGTTTCGCTTCACACTCCGCCGGATCGACAATGAGGAGTTGCCCGATGACGGATAACGCCGTCGTCCACGTCATCGATGACGACGACGCCCTGCGTGACTCGCTCTCGTTCCTGCTCACGGCTGCCGACATCCCGGTCGCCACCTACCCGTCCGCCGTGGACTTCCTGAAGGCCCTGCCCGGAATCGCTTCTGGCTGCGTCGTCACCGACATCCGGATGCCCGAGATGAGCGGGATGGAGCTGCTCAAGCAGCTCAGGAAGGATGGCTCGGCCCTTCAGGTGATCGTGATGACCGGCCATGGCGACGTGCCGCTCGCCGTCGAGGCGATGCGGCTCGGCGCTGCCGACTTTATCGAGAAGCCGTTCGACGACGAGGCGCTCATCGCATCGGTCCGCATGGCGATCGCCCGCCAGCGGGAGAGCGACGAGGACCAGGCGGCAAAGGGCGATATCCGCAAGCGGATCGAGTCGCTCTCGGCGCGCGAGCGGCAGGTCCTGGACGGGTTGGTGGCCGGCAATCCCAACAAGCGCATCGCCTTCGACCTCGGCATCAGCCCGCGCACGGTCGAGATCTACCGCGCCAACCTGATGACCAAGATGCAGGCCGGGAGCCTGTCGGAGCTGGTCCGCATGGTGCTCCTCGCCGGCATGCCGGGCGCCTGATTCGACATCCTTCCCCCGCTTGAGCCACGTCAAAGCACGCCCGCCGATTCCGGTGGAGACTGGCATCGTCAAATTTGCCAGACGGACCCAGACCCATGCCGAGCACCGACAGCGGCGTGATCCTCGCCATAGACGATGACGACGCCGTGCGCGCCTCGCTGCGCTTCGCCCTCGAGGTGGAGGGCTTCGCGGTCGAGGACTATCGCTCCGGAGAGGACCTGCTCTCCGCCGAAGTGGATCGGCATGCCGACTGCGTGCTGGTCGACTACCGGCTTCCCGGCATCGACGGGATGGCGCTGGTCTCGGCGCTTCGCGCTCGGGGCATTCGCTGTCCGGCGATCCTGATGACCACCGATCCCCCCGCCGAAGCGCGGCAGCGCGCGTCCGACGCGGGCGTGACGATCATCGAGAAGCCCCTCCTCGGCAACGTCCTGACCGAATCCATCCGGGCCGCCGTCGGCGCCTGAGAAGCGTCGACGCCGCCGCCATTGCTTGAATCATATCAAAGTGATTTGATCACATTGACAATCGTCCGCCGCGACACCCGTGGCGCGACGCGCAATGGTGGACCGATCGGACAGGGTGGAGGAGTCGAGGGATGAAGGCCTACGTCTATGGCGAGAAGCGGGACCTGCCGGGAGGCTTCGAGACCTTCGCCGACCGCGCCCACACGGCGATCGTCTCGATCGACATGCACGAGGGCCATCTCGCCGATACGCCGGACTGCCCCTGCCCTGCCCCGCGTGCCCGGGATATCGTCGAGCCGATCAACGCCTTCCACGAGCAGGCGCGCGCTCTCGGCGTGCCGGTGATCCACGTCACGACCAAGCTGCGAAAGGGCGGCGTTGACGACGTGAAGGGCATTCCCTCCGCCTGGCGATTGACCTTCCCGCTCTATGTCGGCGAGATCCCGAACGCCAACGAGCACGCGATCGAGGGCTCGCGCTGGACCGAGATCGTGACCCACGTCGCGCCCGAGGACCTCATCGTCGACGGCAAGCGGCGCCTGTCGGCGTTCTACCCGACCGACCTCGACTTCCTGCTCCGTAACATGGGGGTGAAGACGGTCGTGCTCGACGGTGGCTTCAGCGATTGCTGCGTTCTCAACGCCGCGTTCGACGCCTCGAACCGGAACTACCGCGTCGTCGTGCTGCGCGACCTCACCCGCGGCACCAACGACGAGATGGAGGACGCGGGCCTGAAGATCGTCTCGCTGCACCTCGGCCTCGTCATGGATTCGGCCGACCTCCTCGAGGAATGGCGGGAGACGCCCATCGCCGCCGCGGCCGAGTAGCGCGTCCCTCACCGCGGCGGGGCGTTGATCCTGCCCACGCCGCGGACCCGGAGGAGCCCGTTCCGCACGGCCCGGAGGAGAGGATAGAGCCGACGCGCCACCGCGGGGCTCCCGAAGACCACGCGGTTGAAGCGGTTGAATGCCGTGCTCGGCCCGCTAAGCAGCGCGAGCACGTTCACGGCATCGCCGCCCGCGTAGAGCACGCCGTCGACGCTGCAGACATAGGCCTCGTCGAGATCGATGCCGTCCGCCTTCATCTGCGCGGCAATGTCAGGACGCTGCCGCGCGTCGATGAGGGCGAGGTCGCCGGCCGCCGCCTTGATCCGGATGGCACGCACATAGGCCGAGCAGAGCGGACAGGCGCCGTCATAGACGACCGCCACACCGTGCGCCGGCAGCCCGTACACTCCCGCGCCGCGACGCGATCCATGCGCCGTCATCCCGGCGTGTCGCCTCCGGAACCGAGCGCCTTGACGAGGGCGATCACCGCCCTGAAGTCGGGGTGATCGCAGCTCTCGAGCCACTCGAAGGCGACCATCTCGGCGGTGACGATTTCGGCCCCATGCGCGGCCATGCGACGGAGCCCCGCCTCCTTGTCGGCAGGCCTGCGCGAACCCACGGCATCCGCGACGACCGCCACGCGGTAGCCTTCGCCCAGAAGGTCGAGGACGGTCTGGAGCACGCAGACATGGGTCTCGGCGCCGGCGACGACCACCGTGTCCCGTCCGGCCGGCAGGCGCTCGACGAACCCCGGCTCGCGGACCGCGCTGAAATGGCGCTTGACGAACAGCTGCTCGACGAACGGCTTGAGCGGCGGCACCGTCGGTCCGAGCCCGGCCGGGTTCTGCTCGGTGAAGAGGGCCGGGACGCCGAGCGTCTCGGCGACGGTCGCAAGGAACACCGCCTTCGCCACCGCAGCGTCGCCACCCGCGATCACCGGCATCAGCCGCGCCTGGAAATCGACCACCAGCAGCGTGCACGTGTCCCGCCGAAGGGTGGTGGCGTCCGGCCTGGCCATGGCTTCCCGAAGCTCCTCTCCGCCTCAGGGCCGAGGATAGCGCAAGTCAGCCCGGGCAGCGACCGGAGCGGTGGAGCTATCCCCGCTCCTCGCGGACGTGGGGCCGGCCGAGCGCGCCCGGCTCGTCGAGCCGGGTATTGCCGCGGAGCGCCGCCCAGACCATCACCAGGAGCGTCGCGACATAGGGCGTCATCAGCATGAAGTACTGCGGCACCTGGACGCCGATGGCGGCGACCCGCGGGATCAGCGCCTCGATCGCGCCGAAGAGGATCGCGCCGAGCAACGCCCGCCATGGATGCCAGCGGGCGAAGATGACCAGCGCGATGGCGATCCAGCCGCGGCCGCCGGCCATGCCGTCGACCCAGATCTTGGCGACCGCGACCGAGAGATAGCCGCCGGCGAGCCCGACCAGCGCGGCGCCGGCCATGATCGCCCCCGTGCGGTAGAGCGAGACGTTGACGCCGGCCGAATCCGCGGCTTCCGGGTTCTCGCCGACCGCACGGAGCCGGAGGCCGGTCTCCGTGCGCTGCAGGAACCACTGCACGGCAAGGAAGATCGGGATGGTGAGATAGACCAGGATGTCCTGCTGGAAGAGGATCTTGCCGACCACCGGGATGCTCTCGAGCCCCGGGATCGGCAGCTTGCTCAGCCCGACGATGGCACGACTGGTCCATCCCTCCTGCGTCGCGATCAGGCTGGTCAGCCCCTGGCACAGGAACACCATGGCAAGGCCGGCGATCACCTGGTTGACCCGCAGCGTGACGACGAGAACCGCGAAGATCAGCGAGACCACCGCGGCTGCGATCGCCGCCACGACCAGCCCGAGCACCGGCTCGCCGGTGACGACGACCGCGCCGACTCCGGCCATCGCCCCCATCAGCATGAAGCCTTCTGCGCCGAGCGACAGGACGCCCGACTTCTCGGTGAGGATCAGGCCGAGGGCGGCGAGCGCGAACGGTACGGCGAAGCCGGGGACGTTGCTGATCCAGTTGACGAGGAAGTCCATCAGCCGCCTCCCCGCACCCAGTGGACCCGGTGGCGGATGAAGAACTCCGACGCCGCGACCGAGATGACGATGATCGCCTGGATCAGCTGAACCATCGAGCCGGGGATCTGGTAGAAGACCTGGAGGCTCTGGCCGGCCACGAACAGCACCCCGACGAACAGCGCGACGAGGATCGCGATCAGCGGATTGTTGCGGGCAAGGAACGCGATGAGGATGCCCGAGAAGGTGTAGCCGAGGAAGAAGGACTGGGTCATCCGTCCCTCGATGCCGGCGCTCACCACGAAGCCCGCGACGCCCGAGATGGCACCGGACATCAGCGCCGAGGTCAGGGTCACGAGGGCGATGGGAACGCCGACCGCAGCTGCCATCTTGGCGTTGGAATCAACGAAGCGGGCATAGAAGCCGAAGCGGCTGACATTGAGCAGCCACCAGATCAGCACCGCCAGCACCAGCGCGAGCGGCAGGGCCCAGCTGACGTTCTCCCAGCCGATCTGGGGCAGGCGCTCGACCGCGTCATACTGCTCGGAGTTGGGGAACGCGCTCTTGGGGTCCTTCCACGGGCCATAGAGCAGGTAGAGGAGGAAATTGAAGGCGACGTAGTTGAGGAGCAGCGTGGAGATGATCTCGTTGATGCCGAGGCGGAGCTTGAGCAGCGCCGGGATCAGGATCCACAGCATGCCGCCCAGCGCCGCCGCGGCAAGCATCAGCGGCAGGCGGATCGCCTCGGGCCCGACATTGTTGATCGCCACCAGCGTCGCGAAGATCGAGCCGAAGATCATCTGGCCTTCGATGCCGATGTTCCAGAACCGCACCCGGAACGCTACCACCGCCGAAAGGCCCACCACCAGGAGCGGCGCGGACTGGACCAGCACGGCGGAGATGCTCATGCGGTTCGAGAAGATGCCGAGCACGAACTCCTGGTAGATGCCGGAGAGGCTGACTCCGGCAAGCATGAGGACGATCGCGGTCGCGACGAGGCCGACCGCAAGCCCGCCGAGCAGCACCAGCCCCTGGCGCAGCGGCGAGACATGCTGGCGGATCTCGAGATTGATGCGGCCGAAGCCACGGCCGCGGAAGGGCGGCGGGGTGGCCGCCGCGGGCATGTCCATGTCCGCGCTAGCCATGGTGCACCAGGGCGCGGCCGACGGCGTGGCGATCGACGGGAGCGTTGAACTCGGCCGCGATCCGGCCCCGGTTCATCACACCGACACGATCGGCGAGTAGAAGAATCTCGTCGAGGTCCTCGCTGATGAGGAGGACGCCGGCGCCGGCGTCGCGCGCGGCGCGGAGGCGGTCATGGACCGCTGCCGACGCCCGCACGTCGAGGCCGCGGCTCGGACTGTGGGCGAGCACGACGCGCGGCGTGCCCGAGAACTCGCGGGCGATCACCAGCTTCTGCGCATTGCCGCCCGAGAGAAGCCCGGCCTTCTGCCCGGAGCTGCGCACGCCCTGCACGTCGAACGATTCCACCGCTTTCTTCGCAGCTCCCCGAATCGCCCCGGTATCGACCCGGATCGGCGAGCCGTACTTGCCGGCGATGACGCCGGAGATGGCGAAGTTCTCGGCAACCGACAGGCCGCCGGCCAGCGCCCAGGTGTGGCGGTCGGCCGGAATGAAGGCGAGCCCCTGCGCGCGGCGCTGCTGCGGCCCCTCGGCCGAGATGTCGTCGGCGCCGGCGAGGCGGATCCGGCCCGAAAGCGGCCGCCGTACCCCCATCAGGATCTCGGCGAGCTCGGTCTGGCCGTTGCCGCCGACGCCGGCGATCCCGTAGATCTCGCCCGAGCGCACCATGAAGCTCGCGCTCGACAGCGCGACATGGCCGTCCGAGCGCGCCCCGCTCAGCTCGGCGACGGTGAGCAGCGGCTCGCCGATGTTCTGCGACGGCGCCGGCACCTCGTGGATGTTGCTGCCGACGATCATCTGCGTCAGCTCGGGCACCGAGACGGCACGCGGATCCGCGGTCGCCACCGCCTTGCCGCCGCGCATCACCGTGACCCGGTCGGCATGCGCGATGACCTCGCCGAGCTTGTGGGTGACCAGCACCACCGCGGTGCCGGTCCTGGCGATGCTGCGCACGGTCGTCAGGAGGCGCTCCGATTCCTGGTCCGAGAGCACTGCCGTCGGCTCGTCGAGGATCAGGATGCGGGCCCCGCCGACCAGGACCTTGAGGATCTCGATGCGCTGCTGCTCGGCGATCGACAGGAGCCCGACCGGCTTGTCGAGATCGACCTCGAAGCCGAGCGCCTCGCAGTGCTTCTTCACGTCGGCGGCGATCTGGCGGAGACCCCGCGCATAGCCGCCCCGGGGATCGGAAAGAAGGATGTTCTCGAGGGCATTGAAGGTCCGCACCAGCTTGAAGTGCTGGTGCACCATGCCGATCGAGTTGGCCTTGGCGTCGAGCGGACCGCGGATCGTGACGGGTTGGCCGCCGATCCGGATGGTGCCCTCGTCCGGCGCGTAAAGGCCCGCCGCGACGTTCATCAGCGACGACTTGCCGGCGCCGTTCTCGCCGAGGAGGGCGTGGACCTCGCCCGGGGCCACCGCAAAATCCACCGCCGACAGCGCGAGGAAGCCGTCGAACGACTTGGTGATGCCGCTGAGCTCGAGCGCCGGGGTCATGAGCGTTCCGCCAACGAAAAGTCCGCGACCAGCATAACCGATCGCGGACTTCTCTTCCTGACTACTGCTGGCTGATCACGCCGTCGACGAACCAGTCCATCTGCCAAAGGTCGCCATCGCCGAGCACCTCGCCTTCCTTGACCTTGACGTTGCCGTCGCGGTCGGACAGCGGGCCGGCATAGACCTGCTTGCCGTCGATGATCGCCTGGCGCTCGTCCATGATCTTCTTCTTGTTTTCTTCCGACACCTGGTCACCGCAGCAGGTGATGTCGATGCCGTTGCCGATGCCGAAGAAGGCGCCGTAGGGGCTGGGCTCCCAGGTGCCGGCGGCGATCTTCTTGATCTCGGGCTCATAGAACTGGTCCCACACCCAGACCGACGAGCACTGCACCGCCTTGGGTGCGAACTCGCTGAGGTCGCGGTGATGGCCGGTGCTCCACACGCCCTTCTCCTCGGCGACGATCTGGACCGCCGGCGTATCGACGTGCTGGCCGATGACGTCGATGCCCTGCTCGATCAGGGCCTCGGCGGCGGCGCGCTCCTTCACCGGGTCGTTCCAGGCGCCGGTGAAGATCACCGTCGTGGTGGCATCCCGATTGATCTGCTTGGCGCCCATCACGAAGGCGTTCACCGTCCAGTTGACCAGGCCGAAGGGGTTGGCGGCGACGAAGCCGAGCTTGCCGGTCTTGGAGGCGGCGGCGGCGGCCATGCCGCAGAGATACTGGGTCTGGTAGGTGCGGCCGTAGACCGACTCGAGGTTCGGGCCGTTGGTGATGCCGGCGCCGTTCATGAAGGCGACGTTAGGATACTGCTCGGAGAGCTCGTTGAAGGTGTCCGAATAGCCGAAGGCCGAGCCGATGATGATATTGGCGCCGCGCTGGATGAACAGCTCGACCGGCGGACGGATCGCGGTCGCGTTCTCGGGGATGCTGTCGACATAGGGGATGGTGATCCCCAGCGACTTCTCCATGCGCACGCGCGCCTCGTCGTAGGACTGCGACCAGCCACCATCGTTCTTCGGTCCGAAGATGATCATCGCGACCTTGGGCTCGCCGTCGAGCTTGAACTCGGCCAGCGCCGGCAGCGCGGAAAGACCGGCGAGCACGCCTGCCGCAATCACTGCCTTCACAATGCTGCTTCTCATGTCACTTCCCCTCTGCTGTCTCTGGCAACGGGTCACCCCGACCCGAAGCCTATGCCTGTCTCAAGTCACGTTCAAACAGATTTAATACTGATGAAATTCCATCTTCGTCGCGCCACCCAAGGCCGGCGGCGCAGCCAATGCCCGCCTTCTTCCGCTCGGACCCTTCAACGCCTGCACGAACCGCGCCACGATCGGGGCAGCGGGCCACGCCTCAACCCGCCTCGATCGCGGCGTGGATCATGCTCGGCGTGATCGGGGTCTGGTGGAACTTGCCGGCGCCGAACGGCGTCAGCGCATCCTCGATGCCGGAGGCGATCACCGCACCGACGGCGATGCAGCCCGCCTCGCCGACGCCCTTGACGCCGAGCGGATTGAGCGGCGTGGGGGTCTCGAGATGCAGCACTTCGACGCTCGGCACCTCGGTCGCATAGGGCACCAGGAAATCGACGAAGTTGGCGTTGAGCGGATTGCCCTCGGGATCGTATTCGATGCGCTCGTACATCGCGCCGCCGAGGCCCTGCGCGATGCCGCCCAGCACCTGGCCTTCGACGATGTTCGGGTTGATCATGTTGCCGCAGTCGTGGATGCACACGTAGCGGCGGATCTTGACGTCGCAGAGATCGGGATCGACCTCGACGATGGCGCCATGGACGCCGTAGGCCCAGGTGGCGCAGGCGGGGCTGTAGTAGTCGGTCGCCTCGAGGCCGGGGTGCTGACCTTCGTCGAGCGAGGGCCCGTCGTGGCGGCTCGCCGGCGCGAACTGGGTCGCTGCCTGCGCCGCCTCGTTGAAGGCGTAGCGG
>JAEVZM010000311.1 GCA_023392225.1 Pseudomonadota bacterium | reverse complement strand
TTCGGCCCCCCGCCCCCGCCCCCGGGGGGGGGGGCTCGGCCGCGTCACCCGCCGCATCGAGCGCGTCGGCGATGGCGATGAGGTCGACCTCGCGCCGGGCCACGTCCTCGACCGTCATCCGGGCGATGATGTCGGCGACGCTGCCCTCGTCCGCCTCGGCCTTCCGGCCGAAGCCGAACAGGCCCGCCCGCGGCTTCGCCTCCACCACCTCGCCGCGGGTCATCTCGGCGATGATCCGGCCGAGGGCATAGACGTCCTCGCGGCCGAGATAGCGCTCCTCGCTCCGCCCCTCCTTCTGCTCGCGCGGCGCATAGGACTCCGTCGCGAGGCCGGCGGCGGTGTCGACCATGCCGCTGAGCCGGGCGAGGCCGAGGTCGATCAGCACCGGCTGGCGGCCGTGGCGGAGGATGATGTTGTCGGGCTTGAGGTCGCGATGGGCGATGCCGCCGGCATGGAGCTTGGCCACGGCACGGGCGAGGGTCGCGGCGATCGCCAGCCGCCGGCCGAGGGTGAGGCTGCCGTCGCCGAGCGCTGTCCGGAGCGTCGGACCGTCGACGAAGTCCTGGACCAGCGTGATCTCGCCATCCGGCTCGATGTGGATGTAGCGGGTCCGGGCGACGAAGCGGCTGGAGTGCCGGGCCGCAGCCTGGATCTCGTTCCGCACCGTGTTCATCGCAATCTTCATGGTCTCCGGCGTCGCGTCGGCGCGGCGACGGAGCTTCTTGATCGCCACTTCCGAGCCGGTGGCGAGGTCGATCGCCCGCTGCACCGCGCCAAATCCGCCGGTCCCGAGCGAGCCGAGGATCAGGAACCGCGCCCCCTCGGTGTCGCGGGCGCCGACCCGGTCGCCGGGCGCCAGCTCGGCAATCATCTCGTCCTGCCAGAAGGTGAGCGCCGCCGCCCGCACCGCATCCGCCATCGCCGGCAGCTGCCGGGCTTCGGCGCGCTGCAGCGCCTCGACAACGCAGCGCTCGGCCTTGTCGCGCGGGCCGAGCTCGGCCAGCGTCCGTGACAGCACGATCCGGGCATCGAACTCGTGCCGCGGAAGGTCGTCGTCGACGAAGCGCTCGAGCGCGGTCTCGAGCGCGTCGATCGCATCCTCCGGGTCGACCTTGCGGAGAAGGAAGCCCTCCACGAGGTTCTTCTCGCTGACCTCGTAGGAAAGCGGGTCGCTCGCCATCCAGCCCACGGCATCGGCAAGCGCCGCCGCCGCGGCCTCGTCGCGGCCGAGCGCGCCGAGGCAGCGCGCCTTGATCAGCCGAAGCACGAAATTGTCGCGGCGGAAGCCGGCCGGGGTCGCGGCGATCTCGGCATCGATGCCGTCGAGCGCCCGCTCGAAATCGCCGAGGCCGACCATCGCCTCGCGGCGATTGAGCGGCACGCGGGAGCGCTCGCGATCGGAGAGGTGCTCGGCGAGCCCGGTCGCGACCGACGAGAGCCGGTCGAACACCCGCAGCGCCGCCTCGTAGCGGCCCGATTCGAGGTTGAGCCGCCCGAACTCGGCGATCGCCGCCGCCATGTCGACCCGGTCGCCGCTGGCATCCGCTTCGACCAGGGCGCGCAGCAGCTCGAGCGCCGCAGACGTGGTCTCGCCGCGCCAGACATGGATGCGCGCGATCTCGCGCGAGATGCCGGACATCAGCGCGGAGACGCTCTCGTTCTCCGCCCGGTCGCGGGCCTGCTGCAGCTCGATCCGCGCGGCGCCGGGGAGGCCGGTGCGGTTGAGGACGATGCCGCGCGCCGCGGCGTAGCGCACCCCGACCCGCCCCGGCACGGCGGCGAGGTCGGCATTGTCCTCGATGAAGCGCATCAGGCCGTGCGGCTCCTCGATGGCGGCGATCCGCCGCTCGATCTCGTCGATCCTCTCCTCCGCCGAAACCGTCATCGCCGTCCTTCCCGTCGCTTGCCTGAGATGCGCAGAGACTACGCGGTTTGCCCGCCGTGATCGCTGCCTATATGTCCTCTCATCATGATCGGGGCGTTCCCGAGGCGCCCACCGAGCCGGGAGGAGACCGCCATGTGCCGCAACATCCGGACCCTGTTCAACTTCGAGCCGCCGGCGACCGAGGAGGAGATCCGTGCCTCGGCGCTCCAGTACGTGCGGAAGGTCAGCGGCTTCGCCCGCCCCTCGAAGGGCAACGAGGCCGCCTTCGACCAGGCCGTGGACGAGGTGACGGCTGCCGCCCGCCGGCTGCTCGAAGCGCTTGAGACCGTCGCGCCGCCGAAGAACCGCGAGGTCGAGGCCGCGAAGGCCCGCGCCAAGGCCGCCGAGCGCTACGCCCGAGCCGGCTGAGCGGCGAGCCTACCACCCGCCACCGCCGCCGCCACCTCCACCACCGCCGGAGCCGCCGCCACCGCCGCCCGAGAAGCCGGAGGACGACGACTTCGGCGCCGGCACCGAGCTCTGGAACGAGCCGGCCGCTGCGCTCACCGCCGAGGCCATCGAACTGCCGAAGCTCGACCCGTGCCAGCCGCGGCCGGCGTGCCAGCCGGGCTGGTAGCCGCTCGCGAAAGCCTCCCCGGGATTGGCCCGGGCGAAGGCGGCCTGGAAGGCCTCCGACCACGGCCTCTCTGCGCTGAGCGCGATCGCATAGGGCAGCAGCCGCTCGAAATGCTGGGTGGTGAGGTCCGGCGCCCCGGCAAGGTTCATCCGCTCGGTCTCGGCGGTGCGGATGTAGAGCTCGAGCCCGTCGATCTGGTCCATGACCTTCCGGCCTGCCGCCGTCGGCGCACGCAGGAGGTAGAGGAACAGGCCGTTGAGCAGCGCGAAGCCCGCGACCAGCAGGAACGGGAAGCTGTTGTTGACGAAGGACCACAGCCCGGACCGTCCGAAATCGCTCGGCAGCGCGGTCTGTCCGGCAAAGAACACCGAGACGAAGCCGAACAGGACATAGCCGGCGATGGCGAGCTGGAGGGCGAGCAGGATGATGGTCTTGCCCGGGCGGCCGAAGAAGATCACCCTGAGGATCGGCACGATGAACATGCCGAGGATGAAGCCGATCACGCCGCAGAAGACCAGGATCAGGAACTCGGACTGATCCAGTCCCCCGAACATCACCACCGCGATCACCGCGACCGCCGTCAGCATGAGGCCGATGATGAAGAAGCCGATGTTGCGCTTGAAGAACTTGTCCCGGTTCTCGGTCTCGATGCGGCTCTTGAAGCTGGTGAACGTCGTGTTGAGGCTCGGTCCGTTGGCCTTGTTGATCACGAGGCGCCCGTCGCGACGCTTGACCCAGTCGTAGATCACCTGCTCGCCCGGCGGCAGGCGCTCGGCCCCGGTCGGCTCGGGCGTCTTGGTCTGCGTCAGGACGATGTCCTTGCCCGAATCGTCGAACACGATCAGGCCCTTTGTGGCGAGCGAGACGGTGGCGGCCGTGAAGTTTCGCCAGCCGCCCTCGCTCCAGCCCCAGTTGTCGATGTAGCCCGCCAGCGCGGGCGATATGCCCTCCGGCGGGTAGTAGAGCGGGATGATCGTGCCCTTCGGCGGGTCGCGGCCGACCGCGTTCCAGGTGACGAGGTAGAACAGGAGCACCCCGAGGAAGCCGACGAGGGCGATGACCACGCGCTTGTTGTCGCTGAGCCAGTATCCGAACGCCTGGCTGCCGGTCGGCGGCGCCACCAGGCCCTCCGGGATCTCGATCGCCACCGAGAGCCCCTCCAGGGGTGCCAACGTCTCCGTCGTGGTCACCTCGAGCACGTTGTCGCCGTGCACCTGGCCCTGGTAGGCATCGCCCCGCAGGCCGTAGCGGCCCGTATAGGCGGTCCAGCGCACCGGCGCCTTGTCGTCGGGCAAGGCGAAGCGCGCCGTGACGGCAAGGATTGGGAACGACCAGTCGTTGCCGGTCACGTTCCAGAACAGCTCGGTGTGATCGGAGAAGAAGCGGATCTGCCGGCCGGTCGTGTAACGCAGCTCGTAGGTGTAGCGGCCGGGCGAGAGATAGGTGTCGGCATCGCCCATGTAGATGCGGATGCCTTCGGCGTTCTGGTTGGTGTGGTACGGCTCGGGGCGGCCGTCCCGCTTGACCGAGATGATGTCGAACGAGACCCGGTGGACGCCGCCGGTGTCGTCGACGAAGGTCAGTGGAAAGTCGCGGTAGATGCCGCGCCGGATCTCCAGCGCCTCGGCGTTGACCGTGATCCTCTCGGTCACGTCGAGCACCCCGTCGGGGCGGACCACGACGTCCGACACGAACGAGACGATCTCCTCCCTGGCCAGCACGGGAGCACTGAGGCCAGCAAGTAGGAGAAGCGCAATTGCGAGGCGGGTGAGGAGTGCCATGGAATCAGCCTCCGAAACCGACCTGCGGCACGGCGCGGTCGCGATCGTCGATCTCGAAATAGTCGCGAAGCCGGAAGCCGAACAGGCCGGCGATGAGGTTGCCGGGGAACGATTCGACCATGATGTTGAGATTGCGGACGGCGCCGTTGTAGTAGCGCCGCGCCATCTGCAGCTCGTCCTCGACCTTGGCGAGCTCGGTCTGCAGCCTGCCGAAATTCTCGCTCGCCTTGAGGTCGGGATAGGCCTCGGCGAGGGCGATCAGCTTGCCCACCGCCGAGGACAGCCGGGTCTCCGCCTTGGCCCGGGCGGCGACGTCATCCTCGCGGATGCGGCCTGCCTCGGTGCGCAGCCGGGCGATCTCGTCGAACAGCGTCCGCTCGTGGGTCGCGTAGCCCTGGACGGTGGTCACCAGATTGGGGATCAGGTCCGAGCGACGCTTCAGCTGCACGTCGATGCCGCTCCAGCCCTCGCTCGCCATCTGCTGGGCGCGGACCAGCCGGTTGTAGAGGACGATGCCGAGGACGATGATCGCCGCCGCGACGGCCAGTACGATCCAGATGACCATGAGCCTCGTCACTCCCCGTTCCCTCGGCCGCCCCCGGCACGACTGCGCCGCCCCATGTTGGCGATTCGACGGCAGGAGCGCTACGCTTCGCCCGACACCGGGAGGCATCATGGTCGGGTACGCGAAGCACGCCTTCCTCGCAGCGACCATCGTCACAGGCCGGCGCCCGCCGCCGGTGGCGGTCGACATGCTGGCGAGACAATTGCATGACAGGAATGGCAAGCCGAGTCTGGAGGGCTGACCGAACATGTCCGGCCTGATCATTACCGTCGCCCAGCAGAAGGGCGGTTCCGGAAAGACCACCGTCGCCGCCCATCTGGCGGTCGCGCTCGCCCTCTCGGGCAAGTCGGTCGGCATCCTCGACGTCGATCCGCAGGGCAGTCTCGGCGAGTGGTTCGAGCGCCGCGAGGCGGCCCTGGGCGAGGACGACGTCGGCCTCACCTTCCGCACCGCCTCCGGCTGGGGGGCGCGCCGAGAGGCCAAGCAGCTCGCCCGCAGCCACGACGTGGTGGTCCTCGACACGCCGCCGAAGTCGGACCTCGAGATCCGCCCGGCGATCGAGATGGCGGACCTCGTGGTGATCCCGGTGCAGCCGACGCCGGTCGACCTGTGGGCGACGACGCCGACGCTGGAGATGGCGGCGAAGGCGGGGACCGGATCGCTGATCGTCGTCAACCGGGCGCTCAGCCGTGCGCTCCTGACCGCCGAGATGATCGCGGCGGCTTCCGAGCTCGGCCACCCGATCGCCGACACCCATCTCGGCAACCGGGTCGCCTATCCCCAGAGCATGGGCGAGGGCCGCACCGTGCTCGAGACTGCGGCGAGCGGGGTCGCCGCCGAGGAGGTGAGCGCCCTCGCCCGCGAGATCCTGAAGTACGCCAAGGCCAGGGCGTGAGCAACCAGACCGCCGGGCAAGCCGGCGAACTGCCCAAGGGGAGGAACACCATGCGCAACCGCCCGAACGGGAGACTCCGGGCCGCCCTCGCGGTGGCACTCTTCGCCGCGCCGGCACCGGTCGCGCTTGCCGACGAGGCCGCCGACTTCGCCGCGATCGAGTCGCAGCGGGCCGCCCTCGGCAAGGCCTATGAGAACGGCGATGCCGCCGCCGCCCGCGCCCTGATGACCCCGGACCAGCGCTCGGTGACCTTCGTCTATGACGGCGCCGAGACCGTCGACCAGCAGCTCGCCGCGATGAAGGACCTCGACATCGAGGTCTACGACGCCATTCCGCCGACCTTCGAGATGCTCGGCGCCGACGCGGCGCTGGTCACCTACGAGCAGAGCTACCGCGGCACCTACCAGGGCAACCCGCTGCCCGATCGGGTGTTCGTCGGCGAGGTTTGGGTGAAGAGCGGCGACACCTGGCTGCAGAAATACTACCAGGAGACCGTGATCGAGGTCGAAGAATAGCCTTCCTGCTGCGGAGAGAAGCGCATCGAGCTGGTTGACGTCGCCGGCCGGATGGCTCATTGCCGTCTGCCGCCAGAGGGGGACGGTATCGGACGTGACGAGACAAAGGGGACTAGCCTTGCGGAAAGCCGCCGTCGTCGCACTGACCCTGCTTTGCCTGGCATCGAGCCCGGGCTGGACCAAGAACATCCCCGACCCGCGGGTGCCGGAGGGCACCGTGGCGACGACGGTCGCGAGCGAGCCGCACGGACGCATCTTCCTGCTGCGCGGCCTGCTGAACGTGTTCTCGCTCGGCATGGACACCCTCGCCAAGAA
>JAEVZM010000216.1 GCA_023392225.1 Pseudomonadota bacterium | reverse complement strand
AAGGCGCCGAAGTCGGGACGCTTCTTCGACACCACCGACCCCGCCACCGGCGACGTGCTCGCCCGGGTCGCCGAGGCCGGCGCCGAGGACGTCGACGCCGCGGTCGCCGCGGCCCGGAAGGCACTGCCGAAGTGGTCGGCGCTGCCCGGCCATGCGAGGGCAAAGGTGCTCTACGCCATCGCCCGGATGGTACAGAAGAACAGCCGGCTCTTCGCCGTGGTCGAGGCGCTCGACAACGGCAAGCCGATCCGCGAGACCCGCGACATCGACGTGCCGCTCGTCGCCCGCCACTTCTACCACCATGCCGGCTGGGCCGAGCTGATGGCGCAGGAATTCCCCGACCGCGTGCCGGTCGGCGTCTGCGGCCAGATCATCCCGTGGAATTTCCCGCTCCTGATGCTCGCCTGGAAGATCGCCCCGGCGCTGGCGCTCGGCAACACGGTGGTCTTGAAGCCGGCCGAGTACACCCCGCTCACCGCGCTCCTCTTCGCCGAGATCTGCCAGGCGGCGGGGGTGCCGGCGGGCGTCGTCAACATCGTCACCGGCGACGGCACCACCGGTGAGCTGATCGTCGCCCATGACGGCATCGACAAGATCGCCTTCACCGGCTCGACCGAGGTCGGGCGGAAGATCCGCGAGGCGACCGCCGGCTCCGGCAAGTCGCTGACCCTCGAGCTCGGCGGCAAGTCGCCCTTCATCGTCTTCGACGATGCCGACCTCGACTCGGCCGTGGAGGGCGTGGTCGATGCGATCTGGTTCAACCAGGGCCAGGTGTGCTGCGCCGGCTCGCGCCTCCTCGTCCAGGAATCGATCAACGACGCCTTCATCGGCAAGCTCAAGGCGCGGCTCCAGACGCTCCGTGTCGGCCCGCCCCTCGACAAGGCGATCGATGTCGGCGCGGTGGTCGCCCCGGTGCAGCTCGAGCGGATCGCGGCGCTGGTGGCGCAGGGCGTGGCCGAGGGCGCGAAGGTGTACCAGGCGAGGTGCGAGGTGCCGGGCAAGGGCCTCTACTTCCCGCCGACGCTGATGACCAACGTACAGCCGGCCGACACCTGCGCCCGGGTCGAGATCTTCGGGCCGGTGATGGTGGCGATGACCTTCCGCACCCCGGACGAGGCGGTGCAGCTCGCCAACAACACCGAGTACGGGCTTGCCGCCAGCGTCTGGTCGGAGTCGCTCAACCTCGCCCTCGACATCGCGCCGAAGCTCCGCGCCGGCGTGGTCTGGGTCAACTCGACCAACCTCTTCGACGCCGCCGCCGGCTTCGGCGGCACCAAGGAATCCGGCTACGGCCGCGAGGGCGGACGCGAGGGTGTCTTCGCCTACACGAAACCCGCCTGGCTCGCGAAGGCCAGGCCCGTCGCCGAGCCGAAGCCCGCCCCGACCCCGGAGATCGCCGGCCCGGCGCTCGCCGGCGGCATCGACCGCACCGCCAAGATGTATGTCGGCGGCAAGCAGGCGCGGCCCGACGGCGGCTAT
The DNA here is from genome assembly GCA_023392225.1 of Pseudomonadota bacterium. Lineage (GTDB taxonomy): Bacteria > Pseudomonadota > Alphaproteobacteria > Rhizobiales > Kaistiaceae > Bauldia. The sequence continues at coordinate 2,129 of JAEVZM010000216.1, read as the reverse complement.
GTCCGGCCGATCGTCGATGCCGCGGGCAAGCTCGTCGGCGAGGTCGGCGAGGGCAACCGCAAGGACGTCCGGAACGCGGTCGAGGCCGCCCGGAAGGCGAGCGGCTGGGCCCGCGCCAGCGATCACAACCGGGCGCAGATCCTCTACTACATCGCCGAGAACCTCGCGATCCGCGCCGAGGAGTTCGCGGGCCGCCTGACCGCCGTCACCGGCGCCCGCCGCGCTGCCGCGAGGGCCGAGGTCGATGCCGCGGTCACCCGCCTCTTCACCTTCGCCGCCTGGGCCGACAAGTACGAGGGCATCGTCCACAAGCCGCCGTTCCGCGGGCTGGCGCTCGCCATGAACGAGCCCGTGGGCGTGGTCGGCATCGTCGCCCCCGAGGCGCCGGGGTTCCTGCCCTTCGTCACGCTGATGGCGGCGGCGATCACCACGGGCAATACCGCGGTGATGATCCCCTCCGAGTCGGCGGCGCTGCTCGCCACCGACCTCTACCAGGTGCTCGACACGAGCGATGTGCCCGGCGGCGTGGTCAACATCGACACCGGCGACCGGATGAAGCTCGGCCTCGAGCTGGCCAAGCACGACGCGGTCGACGCGATCTGGGCGTTCGGCCCCCGCGCCATGGCAGCGGCCTTCGAGAAGGCCTCGGCCGGCAACCTCAAGCAGACCTGGTGCGAAACGGTGGCCCGCGACTGGACCGACGACCGCATCTCCGCCGGCCGCGACGTGCTGGCCCGCGCCACCCAGGTCAAGAACATCTGGGTGCCGTATGGGGAATGAGGGAGTTGCGACGGTTGCGGCGGCGGGATGCAGCACTTCGAGCCCGACCGCGATTTCACAACTTGCAACCGATGAAATCAAAACGTAACTAGACGTATATACTCCCTCAGGACGCCCGCCATGACCACTGCCGTCGCCCGCATTCTTGATGACCTCCGCTCCCGCGGCGGCCTGCAGGGCAAGGACATCGCCAACATCGTCGACGTTTCGACGGCAACCGTCTCGCGCTGGCTGCGCGGAAACGGCGCGCCGAGCCTCAGGACGCAGACGGTCATCGCCGACCTGCGCTACGTCGTGGACCGACTCTCAGACTTCTATACGCCCGACGAAACCCGGCTGTGGCTTCACTCGAAGCATCCCCTGCTGGCGAACGAGCGGGCGATCGACCTCATCAATGCCGGCCGGACCGAGGAAGTTCTCGCGGTGATCGACCGACTCGACGCTGGCGCTTTCGTCTGAGTCGGACGTTGGTCGAGCGGCGCGCGCGTGACCCCGATCTCCTCGACGCACTGGACGCGCACGAGGGGATCTCGTTCGAGGGGGATGTCTGGCGGATCGTCCGCGACGAGCGCGACCCGCTCCAAGGCTATCCCGCCGGGGCGCGCTGGGATCCCGGCACGTTCGACGTCATCTACACCTCGCTTGTGCGGGAGGGCGCACTTGCCGAGATCTACTTCCACCTGACGCGGCAGCCGGTGTTTCCGTCGAAGATCCGCTCGGTCCTCCACCGTATCGCGATCCGAACTCGGCAGACGCTGCGCCTCGCCGACATCGAGGCCATCGAGGCGCTCGGGGTGTCGCGCGAGACCTACTCCAGCCTGAGCTACGAGAGAAGCCAAGAGATCGGCGATGCGGCCGCCTTCCTCGGCTTCGACGGAATCCTGGCACCGAGCGCTCGCTGGCAATGCCAGAACCTCATCGTCTTCACCGACCGGTTTCAGCCTGCCGATCTTGCGGTGATGGAGTCGGAGCCCGTCGATTGGGAGCACTGGCGGAACACCAGACCCCGGATTCGCCAGACATGACCCTCACCACCCCCACTGGAACACGGCGCCGGCATTGCCGGTGCCGCGCTGGGTGACCGCGGCGTCGGTGCGCTTGCCGAACTGGAAGAGCCCGAAGGCGTTGCCGCCGCCGTCCTGCTCGAGCGTGCCGGAATGGCCGCGCCCCTCCTGGTGGACGATGCCGAGGTTGCCGCCGCCGTTCTGGACCACGGCGCCGTTGTTGTTGCGCCCCTTCTGGCGAACGCTGGCGCTGCCCTTGATTCCCTGCGAGAGCGCGTAGATGGCGAGCCCGGGCTGCACCAGCCGGGTCTGCTGCTGAGTCTGCGGGTCGAGGCGGAGCGAGAC
>JAEVZM010000285.1 GCA_023392225.1 Pseudomonadota bacterium | reverse complement strand
CGTCGCGATAGCGCCAGACGAAGCCGCCGCCCGGCCCTTCGCGGAAATGGAGGTCGTAGCTCCGGGGCGGGGCTGGCGGCTTTCCGGGATCGTCCGTGGCGACGGCGTCCATCGCGCTCTCCGCGCTCCCGAAACCGCGTCCGGGATGCTATAGCGCCGATCATATGCGCGAAACGGTAGAGCCGGCCATGAACCCGTTCACAGCTGCAACGAGCGGCACGTCCTGCGGCGCTCGCCGGCGGGCCGTCGCCGCGCTGCTGCTCGCGCTGCTGATGGTGCCGATCCTGGCGCTGGCCCAGACCCAGCCCGATGCCTCGCAGCAGGCGGTGATCACCGGCTGGCGGGCGACCCTGACCCAGACCGAGGCGGCGCTGACCCGGCCGGGCCTGACCCCATCCGACCTCGACGACCAGCGCGACCGCGTGCAGGCGGTGCTGACCGGCGCCAGAGCCTTCAAGGCCCAGCTCGAGCCGCGCCTCACCGACCTCAAGGCCCAGATCGACGCGATCGTCCCGCCCGACGCCGACGGCAAGACCCCGACCGATCCGGACCTGCCGCCGGAGACCCGGGACGTCTACGAGCAGCTCGACCAGGAGCGGCAGGCGCTCAGCAACCTGGTCGGGCAGGCCAATGTCGTCATCCTCCAGGCGGAGCAGCTGCTGGCGACGATTTCGGCGCGCCGCGGCGCGTTCTTCAGCGCGCAGCTGTTCGATCGCAGCACCAGCGTCCTCAACCCCGCCCTCTGGCATGAAGTCGGGGCGGGGCTGCCGACCGTGTTCCGCGCGACGGGCAAGGTCCTGTCGGGCTGGGCCGACCGGGTCGCGGCGAGCTCCAATGCCGAGATGGTGCTCCTGCTGCTCGCCGCGGCGGTATCCGTCATCGTCGTGCTCTTCGTTCGGTTCCTGTTCGTGCGCTGGACCCGCGCCTGGACCAAGACCCAGAGCCCGACGCCATCGCGAAAGGTGCTGATGGCCTGCGCTGTGGTGCTGGCCGACATCGGCGTGCCGATGCTGATCCTCTACGGCCTCCGGGCGGTGTTCGCGGCGCTCGGGCTGCTGCCCTACGGCATCAGCGTGATCTTCGACGGCCTGATCGTCGCGGTCGCGGTGTTCACCGTGATCACCGGCATGGCGAGCGCACTGGCCGCGCCGGGCCGCCCGGAATGGCGGATCGGCGGCATCGCCGACGCCACCGCCAGCAACGCCTATCGGGTCGTCGCCTTCGCCGCCTTCCTCATCGCGCTCGGTCCGCTCGCCGACCATCTCGGCCGGGTGGCGGCGATGCCGGCATCCTGGGCGGTCGGCGTCGGCGGAATCATGTCGGTGCCGACGGCGCTGCTCGCCCTCTACGCTACCCGCATTCTGGTGCGCGGCCGCGCCGCGCTCAGCGAGGCGGAGAACCAGCGCTCGGCCCGCTGGCGGATCCTGACGCCGCTGGCGGCGCTCGCCGCGGTCATCACCATCGTCGCCGCCGCCTTCGGCTACCTCGCCTTCGCCCGCTTCGTCATCGAGCAGATCGCCTGGATCTGGGTGGTGGCCGGCGCCTATGTGATCATCGGCGGGCTGGTCGAGTTCGGGATCAATGCTCTCCTCCTGCCCGCGACCTCGGGCGGCTTCGAGTTCGGGCGCAATGTCGGTCTCAGCGACCGCACCGTCGAGCGCCTCGCGGTGCTTCTCAACGGCCTCGCCCGCCTGGTCCTGTTCCTGTTCGCCGCCTTCGTGGTGCTGGCGCCCTGGGGGCTCGATTCCAACACCTTCGTCGATCGCTTCGGCAGCCTCTATTACGGCATCGAGATCGGCTCGTTCCGGATCACCTACACCACGATCCTCTCGGCGCTGATCATCTTCGCCGTGGTGGTGCTGGTCAGCCGCATGTTCCAGCGCTGGCTCGAGCAGCGCTTCCTGCCGACCACCTCGATCGATCCCGGCCTCAAGAACTCGATCAACACCGCCGCCAGCTATGTCGGCTTCATCCTCGCCGCGATCCTGGCGCTGAGCTATGCCGGCATCAACCTCGCTAACGTGGCGCTGGTCGCCGGCGCCCTCTCGGTCGGCATCGGCTTCGGCCTGCAGAGCATCGTCAACAATTTCGTCTCGGGGCTGATCCTCCTCGCCGAGCGGCCGATCCGGGCCGGCGACTGGATCCAGGTCGGGGCCGACGAGGGGACGGTGAAGCGGATCAGCGTCCGCGCCACCGAGATCGAGACCTTCGACCGCGCTTCCGTGATCATCCCCAATTCGAGCCTGATCTCGGGCGTGGTCAAGAACTGGTACCTGCGCGACATGTCGGGGCGGACCACGATCCTCGTCGGCGTCTCCTACGATGCCGATCCGGAGCAGGTCCGCGACATCCTGCTCGATTGCGCGATGCAGCACGAGATGGTGTTGAAGTTCCCGAAGCCCTTTGCGCAGTTCGAGGACTTCGGCGACAGTGCCCTCGTCTTCCGGCTGTTCGTCTACCTGGCGAGCATCGCGAATGGCGGCACGGTGCGGTCCGACCTCAGATTTGCCATCCTGAAGCGCTTTCGCGAGGCTGGCATCGAGATTCCCTATCCCCAGCGGGACATCGGCATCCGCAACTGGCCGCCGGGCATGACGGGCGGCAGGGGCGGAGCGGCCGAGGCGGATGGGGGCAAGGACGGTTGAGGCACCTGCAATGACGATTTCCCGGCGTGGCCTGCTTCTCTCCGGCCTGGCGAGCGCCCTGGTGGCGGCTTCCGCGACACCGTCGGCGGCGCTGTTCAAGCTGTTCAAGAAGAAGGAGCAGGTCGTCCCCGGCGGCCAGACCGGCCCGGCGACGGTCAGCTCCGCCGACGCGGCTGCCAAGATCTCCGACTACCGCCGGAGCCGCGGCCAGTCGAGCGTCGCGGTCGATGCGACGCTGACCGCCATCGCGCTCCGCCAGGCGCAGGCCATGGCCCGGGCCGGCAAGATGTCGCACAGCCTCGGCGGCAGCTTCGCCTCGCGCCTCGGCCAGGGCGGCTATGACGCCCTGATCGCCGCCGAGAACCTTGCCGCCGGCCCACGCAACTTCGACGAGGCGCTGGCCAGCTGGCGCGGCTCCAAGGGCCACAACGAGAACCTTCTCAAGCCGGGCGTGACCCAGATCGGCATTGCCGTCGCCTATGCGCCGAACAATCGCTACGGCAATTTCTGGGCGCTGGTGCTCGGCACGCCCGACACCGGGCAGCAGCAGGGGCCGGACGCCGGCCCGCCCGTCGTCCAGTGATCCTTCGCCGGGCCGCCAGCTACGCGGACCTCATGCGGGATTTCCGCTGGGACATCCCGGAGCGCTTCAACATCGCCGTCGCCTGCGTCGATGCGCGCGCCACGATCGAGCCCGGCCGCCCGGCGCTCATCCGCTGGGATGACGGCAGCCAGGCGGTCACGACCTATGGCGACCTCCGCCGCGACGGCGACCGCCTCGCCCACGCGCTCGCCGCGCGCGGCGTCGCCCGCGGCGACCGGGTGGCGGTCTACCTGCCGCAGTCGGTCGAGACCGTCGTCGCCCACCTTGCGGTCTACAAGCTCGGTGCCGTGGTGGTGCCGCTCGCCGCCCTCTTCGGCGACGAGGCACTGCGGGTGCGGCTCGCCGCCGCCGACGTGAGGGCCGTCGTCACCGATGCCGCGGGCGTTGCGAGGCTCGCCCGGCTCGAGGCGACGATGCCCTCGCTCGCGGCGATCATCTCGGTCGAGGGTGCGGACGGCGCCGCCGAGGGCTGGGACGAAGCGCTTGCGCCCCACGGCGCGGGGTTCCCGGCCGTCGCCACCGGGCCGGACGATCCGGCGCTGATGATCTTCACATCCGGCACCACCGGGGCGCCCAAGGGCGCGCTGCACGGCCACCGGGTGCTCGCCGGCCACCTGCCCGGCTTCGCCTATACCCACGACTTCGCCGCCGGCGGCAGCGCGCGGTTCTGGACGCCGTCGGACTGGGCCTGGGCCGGCGGCCTCCTCAACGCCCTGCTGCCGAGCCTCTACTACGGCATCCCGGTGGTGTTCGGGCCGTTCCGCCGCTTCGATCCCGAGGCCGCCTTCGCGCTGATGGCCGGGACCGGGGTCACCAACGCCTTCCTGCCGCCGACCGCGATCAAGATGATGCGCGCGATAGAGGCGCCGAAGGCCCGCCATCGCCTCGCGCTCCGCACCATCGGCTCCGCCGGCGAGCGGCTCGGCGCCGCCGCCTACGAATGGAGCGAGGAAGCGCTCGGCATCACCATCAACGAGTTCTACGGCCAGACCGAGTGCAACTACGTGCTCGGCGCCTCGGCCGCGCTCGGCATCACCCGGCCCGGTGCCATCGGCAAGGCGATCCCGGGCCATGCGGTCGCGGTGGTCGACGCGGCCGGCCGGCCGCTGGCGGCGGGCGAGGAGGGCGAGATCGCGATCCGCCGGCCGGACCCGTCGATGTTCCTCGGCTATTTCCGGCAGGCCGAGGCCACCGCGGAGAAGTTCGCCGGCGACTGGCTGCGGACCGGCGACCGGGCGGTCGCCGATGCCGACGGCTACGTCCATTTCGTCGGCCGGGACGACGACATCATCATCTCGTCCGGCTATCGCATCGGCCCAAGCGAGATCGAGGATTGCCTCGCCGCCCATCCCGCAGTCCGTCTCGCGGCGGCGGTGGGCAAGCCCGACCCGCTCCGCACCGAGATCGTCAAGGCCTATGTGATGCTCCGCCCGGGCGTCGCGCCGACTCCGGCGCTTGCCGCCGAGATCAAGGCGTTCGTCCGCGAGCGGCTGTCGGCGGCGGAGTATCCGCGCGAGCTCGCCTTCGTCGACGAGGTGCCGCTCACCACCAGCGGCAAGGTGATCCGCCGCGCTTTCCGCGATCGGGCGGCGGCCGAGGCGGGAGCAGGCGAGGCGGAATAGGTAGTCGCTGCAGTTTCCGGTTCAGCGTTTGCCATCGTCGCCGAACTGCTCCTATATCGGATAGCGGGGGAGGACAGGGCAGGACGACGATGCAGCGGGTGACGGTCACGCTCGACGACGATCTGATGGACGAGATCGATGGACTGGTGGCGAGCCGAGGCTACCAGAACCGGTCGGAGGCGATCCGCGACCTGGCGCGGGCCGGGCTTTCCCAGCTGGCTCAGGACAAGGGCTCGCAGCAGGACTGCGTCGCCGTGCTGTCCTATGTCTACGACCACGCCGCCCGCAATCTCGCCAGCCGGCTCACCAACACCTTCCATCATCATCACGACCTGACCATCGCCAGCATGCACGTCCATCTCGATCCGGAGAATTGCCTCGAGGTCGGCATTCTCAAGGGACCGATGAGCGAGCTCCAGCACTTCGCCGACCACGTCATCTCCGAGCGCGCGGTCCGCCACGGCAGCCTGCACATGGTTCCTGCCGCAGCGTCGGGGCCGGGCACGCCGCACCACGGCCATCACCACCGCCACGACGACGAGAGCTAAGCGTCGCGCCTCGCAGTCGCCGGAGCGCCGGGAGACCGGCGCGGCCAGAGTCCACACCGGGCCTGCAGTGCCCCCTGACGGAACGATCATCACCGATGGCCAGTGCGGACATGGACATGGCCCCCCTGTTGTCGCCGCTCGTCCTCGCCGAGCCCGACCGCCTGGTGGCGCCGGCGCCGTGGGTCGGCCACATCCCTTTCGCGTTCTGGCTGGTCGAGACTCTCCGCCCAGACACGCTGGTCGAGCTCGGCACGCACACCGGCAACTCCTATTGCGCGTTCCTCCAGGCGATCGTGGCATGCAGGCTGCCGACGCGCGCCTTCGCCGTCGACACCTGGCAGGGGGACCAGCACGCCGGGTACTACGGCGACACGGTCCATGCCGAGCTCGCGGCCTATCACGACCCGCGCTATGGCACGTTCTCCCGGCTGCTCCGCATGTCCTTCGACGAGGCGTTGCCGCGCTTCGGCGACCGCTCGATCGACCTCCTCCATATCGACGGCCTGCACACCTACGAGGCGGTGCTCCGCGACTTCGAGGGCTGGCTGCCCAAGATGAGCGCCACCGGGGTGGTGCTGTTCCACGACATCGCCGTCCGCGACAGGGACTTCGGCGTCTGGCGGTTGTGGGACGAGCTCTCGGCGCGCTATCCGGCCTTCGCCTTCGATCACAGCCACGGCCTCGGCGTGCTCTATGTCGGCATTGCGCCGCTGCCGGACGGCCTTCGCTGGCTGATCGAGGCAGGCGGCCGGGACGCGCCGCGTGGGGCCATGGTCCGGCAGTTCTTCTCGCAGCTCGGCGAGCGCCTGGTCGCGCGTCTCGCCCTCGCCAAGGCAGCCGACAGCGCCAGTGCCAAGTCCCGCGAGGACGTCGCGGCGCTCAACCGGCGTATCACGCAACAGGCCAGCCGGATCCGCCTCTTGCGCGACGATGCCGCGGGGTTGCGGGCGGAGCGCTCCAAGCTGCTGGCGCGGGTCGAGGGCGTCGATCAGCTGCGCGCCACGCTCGAGAACCGGGAGCGGCTGCTCCGGGCGATGCAGAGGTCGTCGTCGTGGCGCGCGACGGCGGGCCTCCGATGGGTGTCGGCGCGCCTCCATCGCGGATCGCGCACCGTGCACTCGCGGCGGATGGCCCGGCGGCTGCGCGAGGCGGATCTCTGCTTCGATCCCGGCGTGCTGTTCGATCTCGGCTACTATCTCGAGCGGTATCCGGAGGTCCGGAAGCGGGACGTCGATCCCTGGCGGCATTACGTCACGACGGGTGCGGCCGCGGGATACCTGCCCAACCCGTTCTTCGATACCGCGTGGTATGTCGCCCAGCATCCCGATGTCGCCGCCAGCGGCCGCAACCCGCTGGTCCACTACCTGACCGAGGGCGCGGCGGCGGGATACGATCCCGGCCCCGACTTCGACGCGCGCTGGTACCTGGCGCGCAACCCGGACATCGCCCGCGGCGACATCAACCCGCTGGTCCACTATCTCCTCCATGGCCGGGCCGAGGGACGGAGCGCGCGCGACGACGGAGAGGAATGGACGGAGATCGCGCCGCGGCTGTCGCCGTTCGACGCCTGGCTCTCGGTCAACCGCCTGAGCGAGGCCGACGTCGCCGAGCTTCGCGAGGCGCTGGCGGCACGCGCCGAGCGGACGCCGCGCATCTCGCTGATCACCCCGGTATACGACACCGATCCCCGCCTGTTCGCCGAGCTGCTCGACTCGGTGCTGGCGCAGATCCACGAGGACTGGGAGCTGTGCCTCGTCGACGACGGCAGCACCGCGCCGCATGTCGCGCCGATGCTCGCCGCGGCGGCGGCCCGCGATCCGCGGATCAAGGTCGGCCGGCTCGAGCGGAACGGCGGCATCAGCGCCGCGACCAACGCGGCGGTGGCGCTCGCCACTGGCGAGGTCATCGCCTTCCTCGATCACGACGACCTGATCACGCCGGACTGCCTCGCCGAGCTCGCGCTCTACTATGCCGACCATCCCGAGGCCGATGTCGTCTACAGCGACGACGACAAGATCGACATGGCCGGCCGGCGCTACGCGCCGCAGTTCAAGCCCGACTGGTCGCCGGTGCTGCTCCTGAGCGAGATGTATCTCGGCCACATCGTCAGCCTCCGCCGGTCGCTGTTCGTCGAGCTGGGCGGCTGCCGGACAGCCTTCGACGGCTCGCAGGACCATGACCTCATGCTGCGGGTCGCCGAGCGGGTCCGCCATGTCGGGCACGTGCCGAAGATCCTCTATCACTGGCGCGCGGCGCCGGGCTCGGTGGCGGTTTCCGCCCTGGCCAAGCCGGCTGCGCTCGGTGCCGGGCGACGCGCGGTGGAGGAC
>JAEVZM010000232.1 GCA_023392225.1 Pseudomonadota bacterium | reverse complement strand
GCTACGGCCACGCCTTCACGCTGCTCGCCGCCGCCGCCGCGACCAAGGCCGGCATCGCCGGCGCGCGGCCGCTGGTCGACGCCGTGTGGGACCTGCTCGAGGCACATTTCTTCGAGCCCGGGCACGGCCTCTATGTCGACGAGATCGCACCCGGCGACTGGTCGGCGGTGTCGCCCTATCGCGGCCAGAACTGCAACATGCACATGTGCGAGGCGATGCTCGCCGCCTTCGAGGCGACCGGCGAGGCGCGCTTCCTCGACCGGGCCGAGCTGCTCGCCCGGCGCCTCTGCCTCGAGCTGTCGGCCGGCTCCGGCGGCCTCGTCTGGGAGCACTACCGGACCGACTGGACGCCGGACTGGGACTACAACCGCGACGACCCGAAGCACCTCTTCAAGCCCTACGGGTACCTCCCGGGCCACTTCGTCGAATGGGCCAAGCTCCTCGTCATCCTCGACCGCCACCGGCCCGACCCGTGGCACCTGCCGGCGGCGGAGCACCTCTTCACGGTTGCCCACGACAGGGCCTGGGAAGCCGATCACGGCGTGCTGGCCTACAGCTTCGCCCCGGATGGCACGATCCTCGACCGTGACCGCTACTACTGGGTGACGTCGGAGGCCTTCGCCGCAGCGGCGCTGCTCGCGCTCGCCACCGGCAAGGACTCATACTGGGACTGGTACGACCGGCACTGGGCCTATGCCGAGCGCCACTTCATCGACCACGCACGCGGCGGCTGGTACCGGGTGCTCGACCCGGAAGGGAACCGGTACAGCGACGAGAAGAGCCCGCCGGCCAAGACCGACTACCATCCGCTCGGCGCCTGCTTCGAGACGCTCGAGGCACTGAAGCACGCCGGGAAGGCGTAGGAAGGCGGCACGGGTCTCGCGTCCTTCGAGGGCCGGCCTCCGGGTCGGCCGCCTCAGGATGGCGAGGTCGGTGTTCCCCACCCCCGCCGTGCCGGGATGCTCCGCGCGGCGGAGCCTAGAGGCACGCTGACGCTCAGCTCCAGCCGCCGTCGACCACGAAGGTCTGGCTGGTGACCATGCGGCTGTCCTTGGCGGCGAGCCACAGCGCCATCCGCGACACGTCGGCCGGCTCGATCAGCGACTTGAGGCACTGCTGCGACTTGATGTGCTCCTTGGTCTTGTCGTCGACCCAGAGCGTGAGCTGGCGCTCGGTCATGATCCAGCCCGGAATGACGCAATTGACCCGGATGCCGAAGCCGCCGAGGTCGCGGGCGAGCGAGCGCGTCAGCCCCTCGATCGCCGCCTTGGCGGTGGTGTAGACCGGCATGCCGCCGAAGCCGACGCGCCACGAGAACGAGCCGAAATTGACGATCGAGCCGCCGCCCTTCGCCCGCATGCCCGGCGTCACCGCCTGGGCGGCGAAGAACTGGTGCTTGAGGTTGACCGCAATGCGCTCGTCGAAATACTCCGGCGTCACCTCCTCGAAGTCGTGACGCTGGTCGTGGGCGGCGTTGTTGAAGAGGACGTCGACCGCGCCCACGTCAGCGATGAAGGCCTCGATCGAGGCCTTGAGCGCCGCCGCATCGCGGAGGTCCGTCTCGATGAACACCGGGCGCGGGTGGCCGGCCGAGGCGATCTCGTCGGCGAGGAGCTGCGATACCTCGACATTGTTGTCGATGAAGCCGACCCTGGCGCCCTGCCCGATCAGCTCCTTCACATGCGCGGCGCCGATGCCGGAGCCGCCGCCGGTCACCAGCGCGACCTTGCCCTTGAGGCTCGGGTAAATCGCGAAATCGTCCATCAGGATCATCCCCCCTTCTTGGTTTCGTTGCTGCCGGCGGCATCCATGATGCTCCGGTAGAGGCGGTAGACAGAGGCGTCGTCGTCGCGCCCCATGCCAGCCGCCGAGGTCATCAGGAACGACTGCAGCGCGGTCGAGGCGAGCGGCACCGGAATCCGGTCCGAGCGCGCGATGTCGAGCACGATGCCGAGGTCCTTGACGAAGATGTCGGTGGCGCTCCGCGGCGTATAGTCGTCGTCGAGGATGTGCGGCACCCGGTTCTCGAACATCCACGAATTGCCGGCCGAGGCGGTGATCACCTCGTAGACGGTGCGAAGGTCAAGCTCATGCGCGTCGGCGAAGGCCATCGCCTCGGCCGCGGCCGCGATGTGGACGCCGGCGAGCAGCTGGTTGACGATCTTCATGCCGGCCGCCGTGCCGACCGCGTCGCCGAGGCGGAACACCTTGGCGGCCATCGCGTCGAGCGCCTTCTCCGCGGCGGTAAGCGCCGCCGGCGCGCCGGAGACCAGCACCGTCAGCGCCCCCTCGGCGGCGCGCTGGGCGCCGCCGCTGATCGGCGCGTCGAGGTAATGGACGCCGTTCGCCTCGAGCCGGGTGGCGAGGTCCTTGGCCACCGACGGGGCCATGGTGGCGGAGGAGACGAACACCGACCCCGGCGCCATCGCCGCGGCGCAGCCGCCCTCGCCGAACAGGACTGCCTCGGTCTGGGCGCCGTTGAGCACGACGGAGACCACCACCGACGCGCCGTCCGCTACGGCAGCGGGCGAATCCGCCCCCGCCCCACCGGCTTCGGCGAAGCGGGCAACGGCCGCCGGGTTGACGTCGAAACCGGCGACCCGGAACCCGGCGCGGACGAGGGAGAGGGCCATGCCAGAGCCCATGGACCCCAAGCCGATCACGCCAATGCGGTCAGCTGCCAAAGCGGCATTTTCAGTCTGGCCCATCTGGCCCCCTCGATGTTTCCTCAGCCGTCAGAACGGGTTGCCGAAGCGGCTCCCGAACGACGTGATCGGCGGGTGTGCGTTCTCATCGATCACTACATCGATGAGCGTCGGCTTGCCAGAGGCGAATGCCGCCGAAAGGGCCTCGCGGAAGTCGCCGGGACGCTCGACGCGCACCCCGGCGATGCCCGCCGCGCGCGCGATGGCGGCGTGATCCACCGGCGCGAAGTCGACCGCCTCGGTATAGGCATCGAACGACACCGTCTCGCCGTGCTTCTGGTAGCCGAGGATCTGGTTGTTGAGGATGATGAGGGTGACCGGCAGCTTGTGCCGCGCCAGCATCTCCATCTCCGCCCAGACGTGGCCGAAGCCGCCGTCGCCCGACACGCAGACGACCCGGGCCTCGGGCGCCGCGAACTGCGCGCCGATGGCGAAGGGCAGGCCCCAGCCGAGGCCGGCCATGCCGCGCGGCGTGAGGAAGCGCTGGCCGACCCGCCTGGCGGTGAGGTAGTTGGCGATCCAGATCGAGGAATAGCTCGCGTCGGCGACGACGATGCCGTCCTCCGGCAGCACCGCGTCGAGCTCGGCCATCAGCCGCTCGGGCCGGATCGGCGCGCGGTCCTCGGTGGTGATCGCGGCAATCTTCTGTCGCCAGGCCACGACCCCGGCCGCGATCTGCCCCTCGACGCCCTGCCGGGCCGCCTTCCGGGCCGAGAGGTCGCGCGCCTTCAGCGCCTCGGTCAGCGCCTCGATGGTCAGCCGCGCGTCGCCGACGAGCCGCACCGCCTCGTAGTTCCGCCCGACCTCGCCACCGTCGATGTCGAGGTGGATGTACTGCGCCGTGTCGGGATAGAGCGTCCAGGAATCGGTGCCGTTCTGGTTGGTGCGGGCGCCGATGAAGAGGATCACGTCGGCATCGGTGACGAGGCTCCGCATCGCCTCGGTGCGGCTGCCATTGCCCATGAAGTAGCCGACCACACCGAGCGACAGCGGATGCGTCTCGGCGACGGCGCCCTTGCCCATCACCGTCGTGCCGACCGGCAGCGCGCACTCTTCCTGGAGGCGGGCGAGCGCGGCGCTGGCGTCGGAGAGATGGACGCCACCACCGGCGACGACCAGCGGCGCCCTCGCCTTGGCGAGGAGGTCCGCCGCCTTCGCCACCTGCGCCGGATCGGCGACCACGCGGTCGAGCGGGAACGTGCCGTAGACGTCATGGCGGAGCGCCTCGGCCCGGGCCGGCAGGGAGAGCACGTCGAGCGGCACCAGCAGCACCGCCGGGCCGGGACGGCCCGAGGTCGCGGCGACCACGGCCATGTCGACATATTCTTCGATGCGCTCGGCGACATCGACCCGGCGCACCCACTTCGCCACCGGCTGGAACAGGGCGATGTGGTCGAACTCCTGGAAGGCGTTCTTGTCGGCCTGCTTCCGCGGCACCTCCTGGACCAGCGCGATCACCGGCACCGAGGCCTTGATCGCCTCGGCGAGCGGCGGCACCAAGAGCGTCGCCGCCGGGCCGTTCTGGGCGGTGACGACCGAGACCCGGTTGGAGATGCGGGCATAGGCATCGGCCATGGCGCCACCGGCATTCTCGGTCCGGTAGACCGCCTGCTTGATGCCGAAATGCGGTGCCGCGAGGTGGAAGGCGGTCGGGATGCTCTGGCCGAACGTCACGGTGATTCCATGCCGCCTGAATGCCGCGGCGATGCGATCCGCGACGGTCTGGTTGCTGTTCTGAGCGGTACCTTCGGCCATTGCCATTCCTCCCCGTCGCTGCCAGTATGACAGCGCTAACAATGCGGGATTACCTAGCGTTCTGGTGCAAGTCAAGGTCGCTCGGAGCGCGCGGCGGAGCTTGTTGGCGCATGCAACGTGCGGTTATAAGAGCAGCCGTTCGGAAACGTTGGGAAACCGAGGAGAGCGGCACCTCGTGCCAAAGAAGCCCCGTGGTGCCGGCCGGCTCTCGGCAACGCTCGCCGACGTCGCACGCGAGATCGAGGTCAGCGAGATCACCGTCTCGCGGGTGATCCGCAACAAGGGCGCGATCTCGGACGAGATGCGCAAGCGCGTCGAGGCGGCGATCCGCAAGGTCGGCTACGTGCCGAACCGGCTCGCCGGCTCCCTCGCCTCCTCCGGCTCGGACCTCATCGGCGTGGTGGTGCCGACGCTCCGCACGATCTTCCCCGAGATCCTCGCCGGCATCAACGCGACCATCGCCCCGCAGGGCTTTCGTGCCGTGGTCGGCGCGACCGAGTTCGACCAGAACGAGGAGGAGAAGCTGATCACCTCGCTCCTCGCCTGGCGGCCGGCGGCGCTGATCGTGGCGGCCTTCGACCATTCTCCGGCGACCGCCGAGCGGCTCAAGGCGGCACGGCACCTCCTCGTCGAGATCACCGACATCGACCGGCCGCCGATCGGCGTCTCGATCGGCGTCTCGCACTTCAAGGCGGGGCACGCGACAGCGGCGTTCCTGCTCGGCCGCGGCTACCGCCGCTTCGGCTATGTCGGCCACAACATCCATGACGACCGCTACGCGCTCCGCCGGCGCGAGGGCTTCGTCACGGCGCTGACGGAAGCCGGCCTCGCCTTCACCGCCGAGAACGTCGTCGACCGGCCTTACGACTACGCGCTCGGCAAGTCGGCGCTGGGCGAGCTGCTCGCCGCCGCACCGGGCCTCGACGCGGTCTATTTCTCCAACGACGCGATGGCGGTCGGCGGCTACTTCCACTGCGTCGCCGCCGGCATCCCGGTGCCGGAGCGGCTGGCGATCGCCGGGTTCAACGGCACCGACATCGGCCAGGCGCTGCCGAAGCCGCTGACGACGGTGCTCTCCAACCGCTACCAGCTCGGCAAGCTCGCCGGAGACTCCGCCCTCGCCCTGATCGCCGGCGAGGCGGTCGCGCCGCTCACCGACGTCGGGTTCACGGTGATCGCCGGCGAGACCGCCTGAGGCTCAGACGGTCGCCACCGGCGTCGCCGGCGAGCCGAACGAGCCCGGCAGGCGGAGCGGCGGCGCGGTCAGGAGGAAGCGCGAGCGCTGCTTCTCCCGGAGATACTGCGCGAGCGGCGTCAGGTACCACATCTCGCCGAGGTGGATGCCGAGGTCGACCAGGCAGCGCTGATGGATCGGCAGGCCGTGATAGTGGGCCTCCTGCGGCCGGTCCTCGTAGGGGAAACCCTCGACGGCGAAGTTGTCGGAGATCAGCACCGAGATGCCGCTCTCCTCGATGAACCGGAGCAGGCGCTCGTCGCGCCCGTCGAGCACCGAGTAGGCGTTGTGCAACACCTCCGGGTCCGGCTTGCCGCCCATGTCGATCAGCGCCTGGCCGTAGCCGGTGTGGAGGCAGAGCATGTCGCCCTCCTCGACGACGATGCCGTCGCGCGCCATGATCCGCTCGATGTCGGCATAGGTGACGAGGGTTCGCGCCGCGCCGAACTCGGCGAAGAGGTCGACGAGCACGCCGCGGCCCTGGACGCAGGTCTCCGCCATCTTCTCGATGCCGAGATTGCGCGCCTTGGGGCCATCCTCCGCCTCGGTCCCGACCACGTCGCTGCCGGCGCGGTAGCCGTTGTAGTAGACCGCCTCGGCGACGCCGTCGCCGTCGGCATCGAAGTGGCGGCCGACGTGGCTGAGGGCATCCCACTGCGTCGAATACTGGGTGTAGAGGGTCACGAAGTCGTCGCAGGAGACGTCGTCCCAGTGCGGGTTCTCGAGCTCCATCGGGAAGTTGACGAAGTCGTGCGGCGGCACGCGCGGCTCGACGCCACGGACCGGCGGATGGCGCTCGGGAACGAGGAGGTTGCCGCCCGGCAGGTCGAGCGGCAGGCTGAGGCAGAACGCCCTCCCCTCCTTCACCTCGGCGACGGCGGCGAGCCGGCGGGCGTCGGTGATGAGGTTGAGGCGGCCGATCTGGTCGTCGGGGCCGAAGTCGCCCCAGTTGGAATGCTCGGGCCGGTTCTTCCACCGCATGCTTGTCTCCTCCCTCAGGGTGCCGGAAGCAGCCGCCGCTCATGGAACAGGCGGAACCACTTCCGGAACATCGCTTCCGTGTCCATGACCTCGGTGAAGCCGGCGCTGCGGAGCTTCACCGTCGAGACGATGGCCGGCACCGCGCGCCGCGCGTCGCCATGGCCGAGCACCGAATCCGCATACTGGAACGAGAGCCCGACATAGTCGGCGAGCGCCGGCGCGGCGAGGCCATGGGCGGCGCGGATCGCATCCCACTCCGCGGCACGGGCGGGCATCGCCTCGGCGAGCGCCAGCGGTCGCCGCTCGCCCGGCGCCATGCCGATCGCATCGGCGATCGCCGGCCACACCTCCTGCCACAGGAAGACGTCGCCATTGGTGATGTTGAACGCCTGGTTGGCGGCGGCCGGCGCCTCGCCGGCCCAGTCGATGGCGCGGGCGAGGAGATCGGCGTCGACGCCCTCGGTGATGTTGGGATCGCCGCCGGGATAGTGGAGCGGCTCGCCGCGCGCCTTGAGGATGGCGCCATAGGTGCCGATCGCCGGGATGAGGTTCATGGCGCTGCCGAAGGATTCGCCGAAGATCACCTGCGGCCGGAAGACGGTGAGCGACCAGTCCCGCCCAGCCTGCTTGGCGGCGAGATAGTCCTCCTGCTCCCAGTAGAAGTTGGGGATGTCGCGGGCCTCGTCACGGTCCTCGCGGGCCGGGGTCGGGATCGGCCGGACGTGGACGCCATAGGCCTTTGTGCCCTGAAGGAGGGTGACGTGGCGGAGCCCCCGGGCCGCCCTCTCCAGCGGCTCGAAGAGGTTGCGGAGCATCGCCGCGTTGGTCGCGATCTGGCCGGGATCGCGCCAGCCGGCGATCAGCGCCGGCGTCTCGTAGAGCGCGGTGTAGACG
>JAEVZM010000227.1 GCA_023392225.1 Pseudomonadota bacterium | reverse complement strand
GGGATTGGTCCCGACCAGGAGGATGACGTCGGCCTCGTCGATGCCGGCGATGCCCGGGTTGAATACGTAGGAGGCCCGCCCGGCCTTCGGGTCGAGCTTGGTGCCGTCCTGCCGGCAATCGGTGTGGGGCGAACCGAAGGAGTCCATCAGCGACTTGAGCGCGAACATCTCCTCGACGCCGGCGAGGTCACCGGCGATCGCCCCCATCCGCTTGCCGGACGAGGCGGAGACCTTGGCGGCGATCGTGGCGAACGCCTCGGACCAGGTCGCCGGCACCAGCCGTCCGTCCTTGCGGACATACGGCCGGTCGAGGCGCTGGGCACGGAGCCCGTCCCAGATGAAGCGGGTCTTGTCGGAGAGCCACTCCTCGTTCACCAGCTCGTTGAGCCGCGGCAGGATGCGCAGCACCTCGCGGCCGCGGGTGTCGACCCGGATGGCCGAGCCGACCGCGTCCATCACGTCGATCGACTCGGTCTTGACCAGCTCCCAGGGCCGCGCCTGGAAGGCATAGGGCTTGGAGGTCAGCGCACCGACCGGGCAGAGGTCGATGACGTTGCCCTGGAGCTCGGAGGTCATCGCCCGCTCGAGGTAGGTCGTGATCTCCATGTCCTCGCCGCGCCCGGTGGCGCCGAGCTCCGGCACGCCCGCCACCTCGGCCGAGAAACGGATGCAGCGCGTGCAGTGGATGCAGCGCGTCATGATCGTCTTGACCAGCGGCCCGATATACTTGTCCTCGACGGCGCGCTTGTTCTCCTTGAAGCGCGAGCCGTCGACGCCATAGGCCATCGCCTGGTCCTGCAGGTCGCACTCGCCGCCCTGGTCGCAGATCGGGCAGTCGAGCGGGTGGTTGATGAGCAGGAACTCCATCACCCCTTCGCGCGCCCGGCGCACCATCGGCGACTTGGTGATCACCTCCGGCGGCTCGCCGTTCGGGCCCGGCCGGCAGTCGCGGCCCGACCACGCGCAGGTCGCGACCGGCTTCGGCGCACCCTTCAGCTCGACCAGGCACATCCGGCAGTTGCCCGCAATCGACAGGCGTTCGTGGAAGCAGAAGCGCGGGATCTCCGCACCCGCAGCTTCGCAGGCCTGGAGGAGCGTGAACTCCGCCGGGACCTCGACTTCCTTGTTGTCGACCTTGATCAGGGGCATGTCAGGTGCCTTGGGAAATCGCGTTCAGGTCGGCCTGCCACCGCTCGGGTAGCCGGTCGCCGAAGCGCTCATGACAGTATTGGTACACAGGACGCAACATCGCGCCGACGCGCAGCCGCTGCTCCTTGGTCATCGTCCGTTCCTTGGCCCGATTCACCACCGTATCGAACGGTGCCGGGAGATACGGGATCTCGAGGAAGTCGCAGAGGCGACGGATCGACGCCTCGGTGAACAGCCCCTCGTAGAACTCGACGAAGGCGGTCCCATCGGGGAACACCGCGTCCAGAACCTCGAGCGTGCGCCCGTAGTCCGTGCGGTCGCGCATGCCGCTCCACTGGATCGCCTTGTCGAACTTCGCCTCGACGTCGAGGCCGTTGCGCTCGAGATGGCGAACCGCCGACCAGACGCGATCGACCGGGTTGCGCATCAGGAACACGACCTTCACCCGCGGGTGGAGGCTGCGGATCTCGCGATAATTGTCGGCGTCGAGCAGCGCATAGTGCGGCGTGATCTCGGCAGCGACCGGCTGGTCGTCGATGCGCTTGGCGAAGAACTCGAGATACTTGGCGTGGCCACCCTTGACCATCGCGACCCGGTCGAGCTGGTCAGCAAGCGAATCCCAGCGCTCGCCACCCGAGACAACGTCGTCGAGGGTCAGGTTGGCGGCAAGGTGCTTCAGCCGGTTGAGGTGCTGCTCGTTGCGCTTGCCCATCCGCTCGGGGTCCCACAGCGCATCGAAGTAGTGCAGCTCCTTGATCGGCGACATGAACACCGAAGGGTGCGCGTCGAAATAGGTGGCGAGCCAAGTCGTGCCCGCCTTCTGGGCGCCGATGCCGAGGCAGAGGGTGACGGAGTCGGGGAGCTTTACGGTCATAGCCCGTACCTCCCCGGCCAGTCCCGAGCCGCGCCGCCGAGCACGTCCGCCGAGCGGCGCAGCTCTTCGGCGAAGTGCTTGACGAGCGCATCGCGGATCTCGTCGGTGAGCACGATCTTGGCGAAACCGCTCTTGCGGTTGAAGCCGGGCTCGAAGTCGCCGCTCCTCTGCTCCGGATCGGCGCCGAGGAAGGCGAGGATGCGCGCCCGCAGATCGGCCGGATCGCTGCGCAGGTCGTCGAAGAAGAACCACGCCATCTGTCCGTCGCGGGCGTGCTTCCGCCAGCGCTCGACGATGACCGAGGGATAGGAGCGCGCCGCCACCGGCTTGTTGCGCGCGAAGGCGATCACCATTTCGGGGGTGACGCTCTTCGACACGCCGGGGCGCTTCTGTCGCGCCGCCATGCAGAACGACGACCACACCCGCTCGATCGGCTCGCGCGCGATGAACACGATGCGCGCCTCGGGAAACCGCGCCGTGATGCGCGCGGCCTCGTCCTCGCGGAGCTTGGAATAGCCTGGTGTCACGTCCCCGGTCAGGCGGTGGTCCTTCTCGGCGAACAGCCGGGCATAGGCCTCGATGCTCGCGCCCGAGTTCTTCCGGAACGCCTTGTTCCTGGTGAGGTCGACATAGTTCTTGAGGAAGCGGACGTCGCGGTCGGCGAGCGGCCGGCCGACGCCGGCGACGCGCTTGGCGTTGACCGCCTCGACGTCCTTCTCGACCCGCGCATACAGCCGCTTCGCGCGGCGATAGGCCCGTCGCGCCCGGTCGAAGACGTGCAGCTCCTTCACCGGCGGCATCCAGAACTGCGGATGCGGCGCAAGCTGGTCGTAGAGCCACTGCGTCCCGGCCTTCTGTGCGCCGATGCAAATGAAAT
>JAEVZM010000196.1 GCA_023392225.1 Pseudomonadota bacterium | reverse complement strand
CGTTGAGATAGCGGCGGACCGCGTCGGCCGACTGGTCCTTGTGCGCCTGCGTGCAGGAGCCACCGGCGCTGATCCGCTTTCCGAAGCGGTCGAAGGTCACGACGCAGCCGTTCCGCCAGCGCACGTCGATCTCGCCGCTGGGTCGCTGGTAGATCTGCGGCACCTCGGCCGAGGGCGGCCCTGGCGGGAACCAGGGAGACTGACCGGGCGGGAAGCCGGGCGGATATCCCGGCGGAAAGCCGGGCGGGCCGCCGGGTCCCGCCGATTCCTGCAGGAACTGGCCGAACGCCCATCCGGTGAAGCTGCCGTCCGGGGCCTTAACGCGGCACCAGCGCTGCGGATTGCAGCCGAGGTTGCGGAGCACGAAGCCGTTCGGCAGCTGCCGGACGATCGGGCTCGACGTCGACGGCGCGACGCGGACGTTGAGCGTGTCGCCCTTCGGCACCCCGCGGACCACCCAGAAGTCCGGGCCGTCGGCGGTGGCGAACACGGGCGCAGGCGCCAGCGCGAGAACCAGGACGACCACCGCCGCCACCGGCGCCAGCAGCCGCCCGATACGACCGGCAACTCCTTGCAGCATCACAACCTCCCTTCCGCGACCCATCTTGGACCGGGCCGCGTTCGCCCCCTGCTCGCCGCGAAACTAGAACGTCTCGGGCCGAGGCGAAATGACGGCATTCGCACCGCGCCCGTCACCCCTCGCCTTCGCCCCATCTTCTCCCCATCTGTTGCTATAGTGTTCCCTTCCCGAGATTCGTGAGCCGATAGCCTGCCGATGTCCGGACTGCCCTCCTCCCGCGCCACCACGCCAGCCGGCGACCCGCCCGCCCCGAAGCCGGGCGGCATCGCCGCGCGCGCGCTCGGCCGGGGCGCACCGGAGAACCTCGAGAAGCTGAACCCCGAGCAGCGCGAGGCGGTCGAGACCCTCGACGGCCCGGTGCTGGTGCTCGCCGGGGCCGGCACCGGCAAGACCCGGGTGCTCACAACCCGCATCGCCCACATCCTCGCCACCGGCCGCGCCCGGCCCTACGAGATCCTCGCCGTCACCTTCACCAACAAGGCGGCGCGGGAGATGAAGAACCGCATCGGCGATCTGATCGGCGGCGTGGTCGAGGGCATGCAGTGGCTCGGCACCTTCCACTCGATCGGAGCGCGGATGCTGCGCCACCATGCCGAGCTCGCCGGGCTGAAGTCGGGCTTCTCGATCCTCGACACCGACGACCAGATCCGCCTGATGAAGCAGATCATCCAGGCCGAGGGCATCGACGACAAGCGCTGGCCGGCGCGCCAGCTCGCCAGCCACATCGACGGCTGGAAGAACCGCGGGCTCAGCCCGAAGGACGTGCCCGAGGGCGACGGCCACGTCTTCGCCGACGGGCGCGGGCGGAAGCTCTATGCCGCCTACCAGGAGCGGCTCCGCACGCTCAACGCGGCCGACTTCGGCGACCTCGTGCTCGAGCCGCTCAACATCCTGCGCGCCAACCCGGACATCCTCGCCGACTACCATCGCCGCTTCCGCTACATGCTGGTCGACGAGTACCAGGACACCAACGTCGCGCAGTATCTCTGGCTGCGGCTCCTCGCCCAGGGGCAGCGCAATATCTGCTGCGTCGGCGACGACGACCAGTCGATCTACGGCTGGCGCGGCGCCGAGGTCGACAACATCCTCCGGTTCGAGAAGGACTTCCCCGGCGCCAAGGTGATCCGGCTGGAGCGCAACTACCGCTCGACCTCGCACATCCTCGCTGCCGCCTCGCACCTCCTCGCCCACAACGAGAGCCGGCTCGGCAAGACGCTGTTCACCGAGCGCACCGACCCCGACGCGGTCCGCGTCGCGGTGTCCTCGTCCTGGGACTCCGAGGAGGAGGCCCGCGCCGTCGGCGAGGAGATCGAGCAGCTCCAGCGCGAGGGCCAGCAGCTCAATGAGATGGCGATCCTGGTTCGCGCCTCGTTCCAGATGCGCGCCTTCGAGGATCGCTTCGTCACCCTCGGCCTCAACTACCGCGTCATCGGCGGCCCGCGCTTCTACGAGCGGCAGGAGATCCGCGACGCGCTCGCCTATTTCCGCGTCGTCTCCCAGCCAGCCGACGACCTCGCCTTCGAGCGGATCGTCAACCTGCCGCGCCGCGGCATCGGCGAGGCGACGATGAAGCTCCTCCACGACCGGGCCCGGGCGCAGCGGATTCCGCTGACCGAGGCGGCCGAGGATATCGTCGAGACCGACGAGCTCGCCGCCCGCACCCGAACCGCGCTCCGCGACCTGCTCGCCTCCTTCGGGCGCTGGCGCGGCCAGATCGAGCACCTCCGCCATACGGAGCTCGCCGAGATCATCCTCGACGAGTCGGGCTACACCGGCATGTGGCAGGCCGACCGCTCGGCCGAGGCCCCGGGCCGGCTCGAAAACCTCAAGGAGCTCGTCCGCTCGATGGACGAGTTCGATTCGATGCCCGGCTTTCTCGAGCACGTCTCGCTCGTCATGGACGTCGACAACCAGGCCTCCGCCGATGCGGTCAGCATCATGACGCTTCATTCCGCCAAGGGCCTCGAGTTCGACACCGTGTTCCTGCCGGGCTGGGAAGAGGGCCTCTTCCCGTCGCAGCGCACCCTCGACGAGAGCGGCCGCGCCGGCTTGGAAGAAGAGCGTCGCCTCGCCTATGTCGGCATCACGAGGGCCCGCAAGCGCGCCTATATCCGCTTCGCCTCGAACCGGCGCATGCACGGCCTGTGGCAGACCTCGATCCCGTCGCGGTTCCTTGACGAGTTGCCCGAGGCCCATGTCGACGTCACCGAGGAGACGTCCACTTATGGCGGCTACGGCATGAACAGCTACGGCTCCAGCCGCTTCGACAGCCGCGACCCGTTCCAGAACACTTATTCCACCCCCGGCTGGCAGCGGGCGCAGCGAAACCGCGGCGGGATGGGC
>JAEVZM010000030.1 GCA_023392225.1 Pseudomonadota bacterium | reverse complement strand
CGCCAGGGGCGAGCGACGCCATCCACCTGGTCATCCCCAACGAAGGCCTGCTCGCCATCGAGAGCGATGTCGATGCGACCCTCGATCTCGTGTTCGATCTCTTCGCGGCGCGGACCAAACCCGCGATCCGGACCATTGCTGCGCGGGCCGGCATCGCATCGGTCACGGCGGCCCGGGCCTGGGCCGACAATGCCGTGCAGCACGGTCTCACCACGACGATCTCCTGGCGCCGCCGGAAGGAGTCGCCGCGCACGATCACCTTCTCCCATAGCGAGGCGCTGCTTTTCCGTACCGCCATCGACGCCGTTGCCGACGGGGCGGTGGAACCGCGCACCGAGCAATGCGAGCTGCTCGCCATCGACGAGATCGCGCGGACTTTCCGCCTGATCCGTTTCGGCGGCGCCATGATCGTCGGCGACATCGCCGACGACTTCCCACCTGAAGGGCACTGGACGACGCGCCGGTGGTACCTCGCCGACCTGGTCCGCGTGGAGCGCATCCATTACGGGACCGGCGAGGAGACCGTCCACTGGTCGCTGCGCGCCCTCTCGCCCATCGACTGACCCTCAGGCGGTTGCCGCCCGGCCCCATTCGGCGGCCCGGTCGAGCAGCAATGTCCGCTCGCGCGCGTTCCGGGTCATCGCCGCCGCCCGCTCGGCCTCGGCCCGGGCCTCGTCGTAGCGGCCGAGGCGTGCCAGGAGGTCCGCCCGGACGCTCGGCAGCAGATGGTAGCGCGCCAGGGCCGGATCGTCGGCCAGTCCGTCGACGATGGCGAGACCGGCGGCCGGCCCGTGCGCCATTCCCACCGCGACCGCCCGGTTGAGCTCGACCACCGGACTCGGCATCAGCGCGCCGAGGGCCTGGTAGAGCGTGCTGATCGCGCGCCAGTCGGTTTCCTCGGCGGTGCGCGCCCGCGCGTGGCAGGCGGCGATCGCCGCCTGGAGGTGATACGGCCCCGGCGCCTCCGCAGCCCTGTCCGCGCGTTCGAGCGCCGCGAGGCCGCGGCCGATCAACAGGCGATCCCAGCGCGACCGGTTCTGGTCGAGAAGCAGGATCGGCGCCCCGTCGGGCCCGCCGCGCGCCGGAATCCGCGACGCCTGGATCTCGAGGAGCGCGACGAGGCCGTGAACCTCCGGCTCATGCGGCGCGAGGCCGGCGAGGATGCGGCCGAGGCGGAGTGCCTCCGCGACCAGCTGCGGCCGCACCCAGTCCTCGCCGGCGGTCGCCGCATAGCCCTCGTTGAAGATCAGGTAGACCACCTCGAGCACCGAGGAGAGACGTTCGGCGCGCTCCGCGCCGCGCGGCACCTCGAACGGGACTTCGGCCTCGCTGAGGCTGCGCTTGGCGCGGACGATGCGCTGGGCGATGGTCGGCTCGGCCGCGAGGAAAGCGCGCGCGATCTCGCCCGTGGTGAGGCCGCCGACCAGGCGAAGCGTAAGCGCCAGGCGGGCCTCCGTCGGCAGAATCGGATGGCAGGCGGTGAAGATCAGGCTGAGCAGGTCGTCGCCGAAGTCGTCGTCGAGCGAGGCCTCGATCTCGGCCACGGCGTCGGGCTGGTCGCTCTCCAGATCGTGGCGGAACTCTGAGAACTTCCGCTCGCCGAGTTTGCGACGCCGGATCTGATCGATCGCCCGGTTCTTCGCGGCCGCCATGAGCCACGCCCCCGGATTGCGGGGAATGCCGCTTTCCGGCCATTTCTCAAGAGCGATGACGAGGGCGTCCTGGGCGAGCTCTTCCGCGACCCCGACATCGCGCACGATCCGCGCGAGGCCGGCGATGAGCTTCGCCTGCTCGATACGCCACACCGCATCGATGGCGCGATGGATATCGGCTTCCGTCACGGCTGCCGATACACCACCAATGCGCAGCAGGCGCAAGCCGGTCCGGGCGCGATCATTGCCGGCGAAGTGCCGGCGCGCGAGCGCCGAGCAACGTTACTGGGCGGGAGACTCCAGGCTCTTGAGATAGGCGATCACGTCGTCGACCTGATCGGGCTCGAGCTGGAACTGCGGCATTGTCGGATGGCCGACGACGATGCCCTCCGCCAAGGCCTCCGCGAGGTCCTCGACCGGATAGCTCTCGTGCAGCGTCCGGAACGGCGGCGCGATGGCGAGCGGGCTGTCCCCGTAGCGCCCCACCGCATGGCAGGTGGAGCAGTTCGTCTTCACGAAGGCGAAGCCGCGTTGCTCCGAAGGCGTGAGAGCGAGCGCCGACCCCGCCCAGCCCATGACGAGAGTGGCCAGAACAACCCCGACTTTTCGCATGACTACCTCCTGCCTCTCTGCCGCCAGCCTAGCGTAAACGCGCCCCGTCCGCCCGCATCCGCTCGAGCCAGGCCGTGCGGCGTCGATCGTCCTTGCCTTCCGCCGGGCCCAGATAGGTCTTCCGCACCGGCTTGATGCCGACGAAGTTGAGGATGTTCCGCTCGAGAGCACGGACGCCATGGGCGAAGTAGATCCAGCGATAGACAAAGGCCGGCATGGCCATCGTCACGACGACATGGGCCGAGCGTCCCGCCAGCAGCTTCTTGGGCATCGCCTTCTCCTGGTAGAGGAAAGCGACCCCCGGCCGCATCAGCTGCTCGAAGAAGGCCTTGACCATGGCCGGCATGGTGCCGAGCCAGAGCGGGAAGATGATAACCACGTGCTCGGACGAGACGACGGCGTCCCGCGCCGGCTTCAGGGATTCGGGGAGGTCGTCGTGCTCGAACTCCGTCTTGTTGCGGAGCGGCGGGATGTCGATCCCCGCGATGTCGATGCGGGTGACCCCGTGGCCGGCGTCGATCGCCCCCTGGGCATAGGCATCCGCCAGGGCGTGGCACAGGTGGCTCTGGTCGGGATCGGGATGACCCTGGATGATGACGACGCGGCGCATGCAGACGCCCTCCCCCGCGGGCAGGAAGCGTGGACTACCCGTTGAGGCGCTGGAGACTCGCCCGGCTGCACAGCCGGACCCGCCGTGAGGTTGGCAGCTCGATGGCGTGCTTGTCCTCGAGATGGGTCAGGGTCCGCGACACGGTCTCGATGGTGAGGCCGAGATAGTCGGCAATATCCTGCCGCGACAGGGGCAACTCCACTACCTCGGGCGCCGATTCGCGGCGCGCCATGTCGAGGAGGAACGAGGCGACCCGCTCCTCGGCGCTC
>JAEVZM010000701.1 GCA_023392225.1 Pseudomonadota bacterium | reverse complement strand
GCCCCAGGCCACGGCGCCGAGCACCGCGGCGCCGAGGCCCTTGTGCACGACCGAGGTGATCGTGCCGCCCACCCGCGGGGTGACGGTCACGCTCAGCTGCGCGCTCTCCAGCGTGATCGCGGCACTTCCGGTCATGGGCGTCTCCGAAGCTGCGTCGGCCGGCCGGTTCGGCGCTGGCCGGAGGCGGAGAATAGGGTCTGCTGCCGCACCCCCGTCAACCGGCGGCTTCACCGCCGCCACGGCCGCTTTCGCTGCCTCGACCAGGAATCGACGCGATGACCACGCTCCAAGTCCTCCACGCATCGGCTGCCCGTCTCGGGGAATCGCCGCTGTGGCACGCCGCGACCGGCCAGACCCTCTGGCTCGACAACCTCGCCTGCACGCTCTTCCGCCACGACCCGGCGAGGGGCACGACGGTGTCGAGGCCGGTCGACGTGCCGAACCAGCTCGGCGCCCTGATCGCGACCACCGATCCGGCGCGCCTCCTCGTCTCGGGCGGCAACGGCATCTCGGTGATCGACCTCGACGGGCGGGTCGAGCGGCACTTCGCCGATCCCGAGGCCGGTCGCGACGAGATCGGCTACAACGACTGCAAGATGGACCGCTTCGGCCGGCTCTGGGTCGGCACGCACCATCTCCCCGAGACGGAGCCGCGCGGCGTCCTGTGGTGCCTGGAGCGGTCGGGCCGGGCGCGGCTCGCCGATGCCGGGTTCCTGGTCTCGAACGGGCCGGCGGTATCGCCCGACGGCCGGCTCCTCTACTTCAACGACAGCTTCGGCAAGCGCACTTACGTCTACGACCTCGACCCGGCCGATCCGATGCCGCGCCGCCGCCGGGTGTTCGTCGCCCATGACGACGGCGTGCCGGACGGCATGACGGTCGATGCCGATGGCGGGGTCTGGATCGCCTTCTGGGCCGGGTCCCGCGTCGCCCGCTACGCCCCCGACGGCACGCTCGACTGCATCATCGCCCTGCCGTGCCCGAACGTGACCTCGCTCGCCTTCGTCGGTGCAGCGCTCGACACGCTGGTCATCACCACGGCGCGGGAGGGGATGAGCGAGGAGGAGCTCGCCGCCCACCCCGAGGCCGGTCACGTCTTCACCTGTGCCGCCGGGCGGACCGGGCTCGCGGAGCCGCTGTTCGATCTGGGATGACCATTCCCGCACACCTCACCACCTCCGAACCAAGGCAGATCCAAGAACGATGACGACGATGCAGAACCTCGCCCGTATCCGTCCCCAGGTCTCGGGCCCGGTCCCGTCGCTGAAGGTGACCGACATCCGCTGCCATGTGCTGCTTGCCCCCGACTACGACATCAGCATGACGTCGTCGGCGCAGGACAGCATCGTGGTGCTGGTCGAGACCGACGCCGGCATCACCGGGATCGGCGAGACCGACGCCAGCCCCTGGATGGTCAAGGCGGCGATCGAGGCGCCCGGCACCCACACCATGGGGCTCTGCCTCAAGGAGATGGTGATCGGCTCCAACCCGTTCGACATCCCCGAGATCTGGGAGCGGATGTACATCGGCTCGGCGATGAATGGCCGGCGCGGCCTCGTCATCCACGCCATGGGCGCGATCGAGATGGCGCTGTGGGACATCTGCGGCAAGGCGGTGGGCCAGCCGGTGCACCAGCTGCTCGGCGGCGCGACGCGCGACTTCATCACCCCCTATGCCTCGCTGCAGCCGGCCGGCCGGTCCTTCGCCGAGTACCGTGACGCGCTGGTCCAGTCGGCGCTCGACGCCAAGGCCCTCGGCTTCCGGGCGATGAAGACCGAGGTGACGATGAACGGGCCCTATGCCCATTGCGGCATGACCGAGTCCTACGAGCGCCACACCGAGGTCGTCGCCGCGGTCCGCAAGGCCATCGGCCCGGACATCGAGCTGATGATCGACGTCCAGTATCTGTGGCAGGACGCCGACACCTGCCTGTCGGTGATCGGCGACTGGGCCGAATTCAAGCCCTATTTCCTCGAGACGCCGCTGTGGCCGGACAACATCGCCGAGCACGCCAAGCTCGCCGCACGCTCGCCGATCCCGATCGCTTCGGGCGAGTGGCTGTCGACCCGCTTCGAGTTCGAGGAGCTGATCGAGCGCGGCCACGTCCACGTCGCCCAGCCCGACGTCGGCCGGGTCGGCGGCATCAGCGAGGCAAAGGCGGTGTGCGACATGGCGGGCGCCCACGGCCTGCCGATCGTGCCGCATTGCTGGAAGACCGGCATCTCGATCTCGGCCACGGCGCATCTCGCCTTCGTCGTCCCGCATTGCGCCTTCATCGAGTACCTGCCGCCGAAGCTCTGCGTCGAGCGCCTGCGGCGCGAGCTTGCCGGCGAGGACCTCGCCTTCGCCGACGGCCGGATCGCACTGCCCACCAATCCCGGCCTCGGCGTCACGCTGAACGAGGAAGCGGTGGCGGCCTACACGGTTGCCTGACGCACGAAAGCGGCGCCGGCCGTCCGGACGGCGCCGCCGCCATTGCAACTGAAGCCGCCCCGTCGACTCCGGGCGTGGCGAAGCGTGTCCGCCGTACTGCCGGCGCGGCATTTCCTTCCCCGGCGCATCTTCGCCGCGGCCGGCACCTTGAGACACAAAAGGATAACCGTCGGAAATAATTGACCATTCTCCGGTCGTGTTGTGGGCGTATCCGTTG
>JAEVZM010000700.1 GCA_023392225.1 Pseudomonadota bacterium | reverse complement strand
AGACCTTCCCGGCCGGTTCTTATCTGCCGCCGCCGATCTCCTGCTCGATCTGCTGTTCTAGTATGTAGTCGACGAGAGCCGACGCTCCGAGAATATCGCCCTGCACATTCCACCCCACCTGACCGTCAGGTGCGATATCTGGCTTATAGCTGGTCGAGCCGACACGGCTGGTGTCAATTGTCCAGCCCATCGTTGTCGCGGGATGGCCAGTCCAAGTTTCCACTCGGAGTTGGGCGTTCTCCAAGGAATTGCCGTAGAATCGGGACCAGATGATCTTCAAAGGCCGTGGAAAGCCGAAGATCAGGAGCGCGTTATCCCCTCGATCGTACTTGGTACGAAAGTTGCCCGGAAGGCTACCAATCCGCTCTTCCATGAGTCTCATGAATTCCGCAAATTCTTGGTCGACCTGAGGCACTCCATTTTGATTGAAGTGGTCTCTCGCCTCCTTGTATGCCCGCGCTTGTTGGAGACGAACAGCCTTTTGCGCCAACGTCTCTTTGTTGATGTGACCACCGCGTTCCTGCACTCGCGCCTTGATGGCGCCCACGGCCTCCTTGAGCCCGTAGTCCTCCCAACTGAAATAGACGTAGCCGTCTGGCAGCCAGATTGGAGGGGCCACTTTCTCAAGCATTATGAAAAAGAGCGTTCCCCACCCGTCCCTGAGAGCGCGGTCGGTAATTGCCGCGCTCTCGATCCCGGTCCAGGGCGTCTTTCCCCAGCCTTCCGCATATAGCAGCACGTTGAGGCGCGAATTGGTGCGGAAGGCGGCACGCATCGTCTCTACGCCCATTGTGCCGCTGAGGTTCTCCTGCTGCCTAGGAAAGAAGAACACCGATAGCGTCTTGCTCAGTTCGTCATGCAGGGCTTGAGCCTCGCTAAGGCCATGGCGAGCCAAGAACGATAGGGCGACATCAAATTCCGGCGCGGCATCCTCGGTAGTCATGGCGATCAGAATCCTTGTGGGTAGATACGGCTATCGGCGGGTCTCTCGTTAGAATTCTCTTGTATAATCAACATGATCCGAAAGGTGTTGGCGGATGGGGTGGGATTCGAACCCACGGTGGGCTTGCACCCACGGCGGTTTTCAAGACCGCTGCCTTAAACCACTCGGCCACCCATCCGTACCTTCTGCCCGGCCCGGCATCGGCCAGCGGAGACATGCGCTGCCGCGTCGCGGATTGCAAGAACGTCGCCGCCAGGCCCGCCATCCTGCCCGCTTGCGCGGGCCGGCACCGGGGCCTATCTCTTTTCTACATCGTCAACCGGCATGAGGAGAGAGTTCGTGTCAGCCATTGTCCGCCTCCCGGCTGGCGAGGCCCTGCGGGACTGATCTGACGGGCATCCGCATGGATGCCGCCAGCCGTCCTTCCTCGACCAGCCACGAATGCGTCACTGCCGACCCTTGGGGGCGGCGGAGTGAATTCGTGCGCTCCGCATTGAAGCGGAGCCGGAGATGGTCGACGACAATGACGAACATGAATGACAGACTGGCCGCGCTCGGCTGGTCGAACCACTTTGCCGCGCAGGTGAGCGCGCTGGACGTGGCCGACGGACTGGTCCCGGCGCGGGTGCTCGCAATGCATCGCGATGGCCTCGACGTGGAAGGGACCGGGCTCGCCGGCAGGGTCCGGCAGGCGAGCGGAGTGGACGAGGGGGGCGAGGACCAGGCGACGGTCGGCGACTTCGTGCTGGTCGATCCCGCGATGGCGCGGGTGCGGCGCGTGCTCGACCGACGGAGCCTCTTCAAACGCCGGGCCGCGGGCACCGGTCGGCGGGTGCAGCTGATCGCCGCCAATGTCGACACGCTCTTCGTGGTGACCTCCTGCAATCAGGACTTCAACATCGCCCGGATCGAGCGCTATCTCGCGCTCGCCCGCGAGGCCGGGACCATGCCGGTGGTGGTCCTCACCAAGGCCGATCTCGTGCCGGATGCGAGCGACTATGTGCGGGCGGCGGCAAAGCTGATGCCGGGGCTGCTGGTCGAGTGCGTCGATGCCCGCGACCCGTCCGAGGTCGGAAGCCTCGCGCCATGGTGCGGGGCCGGCCAGACCGTGGCGCTGCTCGGCTCGTCCGGCGTCGGCAAGTCGACGCTGGTCAATACGCTCGCGGTCGACGGCAGCCAGGCGACGGCGGCGATCCGCGAGGACGACGCCCACGGCCGGCACACCACGACCGGACGCTCGATGCACCGGCTGGCGGCCGGCGGCTGGCTGCTCGACACGCCCGGCATGCGCGAGCTGCAGCTCGCCGATGTCGGCGAGGGGATCGACGAGGTGTTCGCCGACATCGTCGATCTCGGCCGGCACTGCCGCTTCCGGGATTGCCGTCACGAGGGTGAGGCCGGCTGTGCGGTGACGGCTGCGATCGCGACCGGCGACCTCGACCCCGAGCGGCTCAAGCGCTACCGGAAGCTCCTCGCCGAGGACGCGCGAAACTCGGCGGCGCTGCACGAGCGGCGGGCGCGGGATCGGAATTTCAGCCGCATGGTGCGTGACGTGAGCCGCCACAAGCGGGACCGTGGTCGCGGCTGGGAAGGGTGAGCGAAAATCGCCTATAGTCGCCGGAGCCAGACCCTTGGGGAGGAACACGGTCATGGTTCTGCATCACCTGGTCATTGCGACGATCAGCGCCGGGGCGGCACTCGCCGTTCCGGCCGCGGCCCGCGCCGAGACGGCGGAGGAAGCGGTCGCCTACACGCTCATGGGCCTCGCCGATGGCGCCCATCTCGAGCGCGGCAAGAGCATCATGGACTGGACGGAGGTCAGTCCCTCGCCGGCGGTCTTCTCCGGCAAGGCAACGATCGGCGGCAAGCCCGTCCAGTTCGGGTTCACCGTCAGTGCCACCGATCCCTGCCACTACGAGGTCATGCTCGAAGGGCCGATGGTGCCGGGCGGCGGCAAGACGCTCTATGCCCGCGTCGACCTGACCGCGGTCACCGGGCTAGGCGTCAGTGGCGACGCGCGCCAGATCGAGGGCGCCGGCGACGGTTTCTGCGAGACCGGCCGGACGAACCGCGACTGCATGAAGGTGGATCGCTCCGACCTGTTCGGCTTCGTCGAGCCGGAGCGCCATAAGGCCCTGTTCGACTTCATCCGGGCGGATGTCTGCCCCATCGGGGAGCCGGCCCAGTGACCGACTGGAAGGACAATGGCGTTCGCGTGATCCCGGGCGGCAGCCTCGACGCCAACACCGCACAGACCCCGGGCATGGACCGTGCCGCCGCGGTCAACTTCGCCCGGGTCGGGGCCCAGAAGATCTGGGCCGGCACGGTGTCGATCCACCCCAATGCCAAGACCGGCGCCCATCATCACGGCGCGCTCGAGAGCGTGATCTACGTGGTGAAGGGGAGGGCGCGCATGCGCTGGGGCGAGCGGCTCGAGTACATGGCCGAAGCCGGCCCCGGCGATTTCATCTTCGTGCCGCCCTACGTGCCGCACCAGGAAATCAACGCCTCGAGCGACGAGCCGCTCGAATGCGTGGTGGTGCGGAGCGACAACGAGGCCGTGGTCGTCAACCTCGACATCGAGCCCGTAGAGAGGCCGGAAGAGGTGCCCTGGGTCGATCCGATCCACAAGCATCCGTAGCTCGGGCCGCGCAGTCGGCCGTCATCCCCCCGCAAAGGAGACATATCCTTGAGAGCGATCCTGCCTGCCGCCGTTGCACTCGCCTCGATCCTCGCCGCGGCGCCCGCCTTCGCCCATTCTTGCGATGCCGATGCGCGAGACCGCGCGACGCCGCTCCTCCTCCTCCAGTACGAGTCGCCGGATGCCCAGGTCGGCATCGGCGACACCGTCAAACAGCTTCCGTCGCTGAAGGCGCTCAAGGGCAGTGGCAAGTTCGATGTCCTCGAGGTGTGGGGCTACATCTACAAGGCTGAATACCGGATGCGCTTCATCTACGCTCAGATTCCGGGGTCCTGCGTCCTCATGGGCCAGGAGATCATCGAGGCGAGCGACCCCTATTGAGGGAGCGGCGTCGAGGGGAGGGGACCAATGCCGAAGACAATCCTGGCCGGGATCGTGGCGGTGCTTGCCGGCTGCGGTGTCGCCGAGGCCGGTGATCTTGCCTGCGGTGCCTTCACGCTGATCGGCGGCGAGAAGGGCATCACCGTGGTCGACAACCCACCGGCGGGTAAGAGCGCCGGCGACATGCGCGCCGGCTGGCG
>JAEVZM010000694.1 GCA_023392225.1 Pseudomonadota bacterium | reverse complement strand
CCCCGCGGCGCGCGGCACCCGCTCAAAGATCAAGATCATCGAGGCGTCCCGCGAGAGGGCGATCCGCATCGCCGACGAATTGCGCCGCACCGTCGTGCTCCACGGCAACTCGCTCGACCAGGAGATTCTCCGCGAGGCGGACATCCAGGATGCCGATACCATGGTCGCGCTGACCAATGACGACGAGGTCAACATCCTCAGCTGCGTCATGGCCAAGCGGCTCGGCTGCCGCTCCAACATGGCGCTCCTCAACAACCGCTCCTATCCGGCGCTGACCGGTACGCTCGGCATCGACGCGACGGTCAATCCCCGCGGCGTCACGATCTCGAAGATCCTGCAGCACGTCCGGCGCGGCCGCATTCGCGGCGTCCACACCATCGAGAACGGCCTCGCCGAGGTGATCGAGGGCGAGGCGCTGGAGACCTCGCCGCTGGTCGGCAAGCCGCTGCGCGACCTCCACCTGCCCGACGGCATCCGCATCGGCGCGATCTATCGCGACGAGCATGTGCTGATCCCGGACGGTGCGCTGCAGATCAACCCCAAGGACCGGGTGATCATCTTCGCGACCGCGGATCGTGTTCGACAGGTGGAGCAGATGTTCCGCGTCAGCCTCGAATTCTTCTGATCGCCGGGACCATATGCTCGGCGTCTTCCACCTTCTGTCGCAGGCCCTCGGCTGGCTTGCCGCCGCCACGTTCCTACCCGCCCTGATCGGCTTCGCGGTCGGCGACCGGCATGCCGGCAACGCGTTCCTCCTGGTCGCCGTGCTGCTCGGCTTCCTTGCCGGGGCGGCCATCTTTGCGCTGCGCGGCCGGCGGCGCGGCCTCAGCCGCGTCGGCAGCTATGTCCTCATCCTGGCGCTGTGGCTGATCGTGCCGCTGCTGGCGGCGATCCCGCTCAGCCTTGCGGCGCGGATAGACTACGTGACGGCGCTGTTCGAGACCGTTTCCGGCTTCACCACCACCGGCGCCTCGGCCCTCGGCGGGGTCCGCGTCGTCGGCACCGCGGGCATCTTCTTCCGGGCCGAGCTGCAGTGGCTCGGCGGCTTCGTCACCCTGGTGACGGTCGCCACGGTGCTGGCCGCGACCGGCCTCGGTGGACTGTCCCGAAGCCAGGTCGCGCTGGTCTCCGGGGTCGAGGACCGGCTGAGCCGGATCATGATCGGGGTGCGGCAGATCTTCGTCGCCTATGCCGCGGTGACTGTCCTCTGCATGGTCCTCCTGATCCTCTCCGGGCTGCCGCCCTTCGAGGCGATCTGCATCGCGCTCTCGACCCTCTCAACCGGCGGCTTCATGCCGATCGACGGCACCTTCGCCGCCTATGACAACGACTTCGCCAATGTCGTGGTCTCGGTGTTCATGCTGGTCGGCGCGACCAGCATCGTCTGGCAGCGCATGATCGCCGAAGGCCGCTGGTACCTCGTCCGGCAGCACCGCGAGAGCTACTGGGTGATCGGCACGGCGGTGGTGCTGGGCCTGATCTACACGGTGGCCTTCGCCGATCCGCTCGGCTTCGTCGGTGGGACGCCACGCGACTGGATCACCTCGGGCCTGCTGACCGGGGTCTCGCTGGTGACCACCACCGGCTTTGAGGCCCATCCCGGTGCGTTCGTGGCGATCCCGGCAATCCTCGCCCTGGTGGTGGCGCTGATCGGCGCTTCGGGCCTGTCCACGGCCGGCGGGCTCAAGCAGTACCGGATCGGGGCGCTGATCACGCTGTCGAGCCTCGAACTGCGGCGCCTGATCTACCCCCACAGCGTGCGCGAGCCGCGGGTGGGGAGCATCGCCTTCAATCTCGATATGATGAAGGCGATCCTGAGCTATCTGTTCATCAGCCTCCTGGTGTTGATGGGGTCGACGCTCCTGCTCTCGCTCACGCTTCCGGACTTCCAGGCGGCGATCACCGCGGCCATCGCTGCCTTCTCCAATATCGGCGCCCTCTACGCCGCCGGTTGGCATGATGCTGTGACCTGGACGCCCTATCCGCAGTTCGATGCATTTGCCAAGCTGGTGTTCATCGTGACGATGATTCTCGGCCGGCTCGAGGTTCTCGTCGTGTTCGCTGCCTTCAACCTCTCCTACTGGCGCTCCTGACCGAACATGTCCCGCATCGCTTACGTGAATGGTCGCTACGTCCCGCACCGCTCGGCAACGGTGCATGTCGAGGACCGCGCGCTCCAGTTCGGCGACGGGGTCTACGAGGTCTGCGAGGTTAAGAACGGCCAGCTGGTCGACGAATCGCGACATCTCGACCGGCTGGAGCGTTCCCTTCGCGCGATCCGGATCGCGATGCCGATGGACCGTGCCGCGGTCGGCGTGGTGCTCCGCGAGCTGGTGCGCCGCAACCGGGTCAGGAACGGCATCGTCTACCTGCAGGTGACACGCGGTGTCGCCCCCCGCAATCACCCGTTCCCGACGAAACCGGTGAAGCCGGGGGTGATCGGCACCGCCAAGTCGCTGAACGTGGCCCAGACCGAGCGACAGGCCCAGAAGGGCATTGCCGTGATCACCACGCCGGACAACCGGTGGGGCAGGGTGGACATCAAGACCGTTGGCCTCCTGCCCAACGTGCTCGCCAAGCAGGCAGCGCGAGAGGCCGGTGCCTTCGAAGCCTGGTTCATCGACGCGGCAGGCAACGTCACCGAAGGGTCCTCGACCAATGCCTGGATCGTCACCCGGGACGAGCGACTGGTGACCCGCCATACCGACCATGGCATCCTGCCGGGCGTGACGCGGTCGGTCCTCCTCGACATGGCGGCGGCGCTCGGCCTGACGCTGGAGGAGCGGCCTTTCAGCCTGGACGAGGCGCTGGAGGCGAAGGAAGCGTTCCTGAGCGGCTCCTCGGCCACCGTGCTGCCTATCGTCTCGATCGATGGCAGGACGATCGGCACCGGCAAGCCGGGTCCGGTCGCGCTGGAGCTCCGGCGAACGTTTCACGACCATGCCGAACTGGCCCCGGCATGGTCCGTGCATCAGGGGAACTGCAACCTGGGCCAGAAAAAACCCGGATGACGATCAGGACAACAACCGGCAAACTACGCTAAACCGGCTGAGAACGTTGATGGCGGCTGGCGTATACCGCAATGCCAAAAAAGAATGAGACGGACAAAATGGCGGACCGCGCACAAAATCTCCAGGACACCTTCCTGAACTACGTTCGGAAGAACAAGACACCGCTGACGATCTTCCTTGTGAACGGGGTGAAGCTCCAGGGCATCGTGACCTGGTTCGACAACTTCTGTGTCCTGCTCCGGCGAGACGGACACTCGCAATTGGTCTACAAGCACGCCATATCCACGATCATGCCTGGCGCACCGCTGCAGCTGTTCGAGCCGCAGGAGGATGCTGCTGGCCGGGAGTCCGATTGAGCGAAGTCGAGGAAAAGGAACACACACGCGGCCCCAAGTCCCGGGAGCCGGTCGCCGACCGAGCTCTGGTGCTGGTGCCGCTGCAACGTGGGCGCCGGGCGGAGGAGGGCGCCTCCGACCGGGACGCCGAGGCGCGGGTCGAGGAGGCGGCCGGACTGGCGCGCGCCATCGACCTCGAGGTGGTCGACGCGCTGAGCGTACCGCTGTCGGCCCTCCGGCCGGCCACGCTGTTCGGAGCCGGCAAGGTCGACGAGCTCGCGCCGCTCATCGCCCATGACCGGATCGGGCTGGTCGTCGTCGATCACCTGCTGACCCCGGTTCAACAGCGCAATCTCGAGAAGGCCTGGAA
>JAEVZM010000681.1 GCA_023392225.1 Pseudomonadota bacterium | reverse complement strand
GATCAACATGGGGGCCAGCGCCGGGACGGTCTATATCGTCCGCAACCCGCTCGACGTGGTGATCTCCTTCGCCGCCTTCAGCGGCACCAGCATCGACCACGCCATCGAGGCGATGGCGACGCCGGGCTATGGCGTGCAGACCAGCCGCAGCCATGTCCGCGTCATCACCGGCTCGTGGAGCGAGAACGTCGGCACCTGGACGGGGCGGCCGCACCCGGCGATCCTCGTCGTGCGCTACGAAGACCTGATGGCCGACCCGCTCCGGCATTTCGGTGGCGTCGCCCGGCACCTCCTGATGGCGGCGAGCGAGGACCAGCTGGCCCGCGCCATCGAGCTGACCGGGTTCGAGCGGCTGCGCGCCAAGGAAGCTGCCGAGGGCTTCGGCGAGCGCCCCGACACCACCACCACGTTCTTCCGGGCCGGCAAGAGCGGCCAGTGGCGCGATACGCTGAGCGAGGCGCAGGTGGAGCGGATGGTCGCCGCCCACCGCCCCCTGATGAAGCGCTTCGGCTACCTGCCCGAAGGCGCCTGACCCCTAGCCGCCGCCAAGGCCCTACCCGCCCCGTGCCGCGCCGATGATCGCCGCGACGTCCGCCGTGGCAGTGTCGAGGCGGTCGTATTCCGGCGGGCGGAGCGTGCCGCCCATGTAGACGTCAGGCCGGCGGAACCGCATGCCGGAGGAGACGGGCGCCAGCGCCGCGGTGTGGATCTCGCGAACCCCGGTCATGGCGATGAACCGTGCCGCGGTCCGCGTCGTGATGCCGCCGCCGGACATGATGATGATGCGGCCGTCGGCCTGTTCGACCAGCGCCGCCACGGTGTCGGCACCCTCGAGCACGTGGCCCTCCTGCCCGGTGGTCAGCACCCGCTCGACACCGAGCTCGATCAGCGTCTCGAGCGCCGCGAAGGGGTCGGGCGTCATGTCGAAGGCGCGGTGGAAGGTGACCGGCAGCGGCCGTGAGCGCTCGACCAGGCGCCGGGTCAGCTCGACGTCGATCGTGCCGTCCGGATTGAGCATGCCGAAGACGATGCCATGCGCGCCGGCATCGATCGCAGCGTCGATGTCCAGCTCCATCACCGCGATCTCGTCCTCCGAATAGAGGAAGTCGCCGCCGCGCGGCCGGATGATGACGTGCACCTTGATGCCGCCGACGGCGCGCGCCCGGCGGATCATGCCGAGGCTCGGCGTGGTGCCGCCCTCGATCAGGCTGGCGCAGAGCTCGACGCGCTGGGCGCCGGCGTCGCGGGCCGCGATCACCCCGGCGATCGAATCGACGCAGATCTCGAAGGTCAGATCCGGAGGCATGCCGTCCATCATGCTGTTTCCCTTTCGCCCTGGCTGGAGACGCCGTCGATCCAGGTTTCGGTGACACGGAGCGCGTCGTCGAGAAGCACGAGATCGGCCCGGCAGCCGGGAGCGATGCGCCCCAGCTCGTCGCCAAGGCCGAGGAATTCCGCCGGCGCCCGCGACGCCATGTGCAGCGCCGCCTCGAGCGGCAGGCCGAGCGTGGTCACGGTGTTGCGGACCGCGGTCGCCATGTCGAGATCGGAGCCGGCAAGCGTGCCGTCGGCCGTGGTCAGCCGGCCGTCAGCGCGGGTGATCTCGCGGTCGCCGAGCATGAAGCTCCGGATGTCCGAGCCGACGGTCGACATCGCATCGGTGACGAGGATCGTCCGCTCCCAGCCGCGCGCCTCGAGCGCGATGCGGAGGCTCGGCGCCGAGACGTGGAACAGGTCGACGATCAGGCTCGGCCAGAGGTCGGGATCGTCGAGGGCCGCGCCGATGACGCTCGGCTCCCGCCCCATGAAGGGCGGCATGGCGTTGAAGAG
This sequence comes from Pseudomonadota bacterium, assembly GCA_023392225.1. GTDB lineage: Bacteria > Pseudomonadota > Alphaproteobacteria > Rhizobiales > Kaistiaceae > Bauldia. The sequence goes on along the minus strand of JAEVZM010000681.1, from coordinate 3,062 downwards.
GTGGGTGACACCGGTGAGCCCGGCAGCCCGAGCCGCCTCCATGACCTCGTAGCTCGCCGTGGTGTGGCCGGCGGCGATGCGCACGCCGGCACCGGCGATCTCGCGGATCACCTCGGTCGTGGTCAGCTCCGGCGCGATGGTGACGAGGGTCCGGCCGGCGCCGAGCGAGGTAACCAGCGCCACGTCTTCGGGCTCGATCCGCCGCATCAGCTTCGGATCGTGGACGCCCTTCCGCTCGGGATTGAGGAACGGGCCCTCGAGGTGGATGCCGAGCACCCCGGGCACGCCCTCCGCCAGCGCCTGGCGGACGGCAGCGAGCGCCTCGGCCATCTTGTCGCGCGTGTCGGTGACCAGGGTCGGCAGGAGCCCGGTGGTGCCGTAGCGGCGATGCGCCTCGGCGATGGCACGCACGCCGGCCACGGTGGGCTGGTCGTTGAGCAGCACGCCGCCGCCGCCATTCACCTGAATGTCGATGAAGCCGGGCGCGAGCAGCCCCTCAATGCGGTGGACCGGAACGCCGGAAGGACACTCCTTCTCGGCAAGCACCGCGCGCACCCGCCCGTCGGCGATGACCACGGCGCGGCCATGCTTGAGCCCGGCGCCGTCGAAGATCCGGGCACCGGCGAGAGCGAAGGAGCCGGTCATAGCGTCTCCGTGACCTTGCTGAGGAAGGGGGGACGGTCCGGATCGCGGTTGCGGCCGCGCGCCACCGCCTCGGCGAGCGGGTAGAAGCTCTGGATCAGCGCGATCGGCTGGGCGAAGGAATCGACGCCCGGCTCGACCTTGAGCACCGTCGCCCCCGGGATCTCCGCCGGACCGGCCGAGATCACCGGCACGCCGCGCCCGGCGAGCTCGGTGCCGAGCTCGACCAGGCCGGACAGCGAGGCATCATTCTGGCTGAACAGGAGCACCGGGAAATCCGGACCGGCGATCGCCATCGGGCCGTGGCGGAGCTCGGCGGAGCTGATCGCCTCGGCGTGGAGGCCCGCGGTCTCCTTGAGCTTGAGCGCCGCCTCCTGAGCGGCGGCGTAGCCCGGGCCGCGCCCGGCGACATAGAGCCCGTTCGCCGACTGGAGAATCGGAGCGGCCTCGAGCCAGCTGCGCCCGAGGGCCTGGTCGAGATAGTCCGGCAGGCGGCGGACCGCGCGGTCGAGCGCCGGCTCGGCGCTCCAGGCGGCGACCAGCTGCAGCACCCCGGCGAGCGAGGCAATGTAGGACTTGGTCGCGGCGACGCTCTTCTCCGGTCCGGCATGGAGCGGCAGCACCACCTCGCAGAGCCCCGCCAGGGGCGACTCGGTGTCGTTGACCAGCGCCACGGTCAGCGCGCCGTCCTCACGCGCCGATTCGGCGAGGGTCAGCAGGTCCGGGCTGCGGCCCGATTGCGAGATGGCGATGAACAGCGCGCCGCGCATCCGCGGCCGACGGCTGTAGACCGAGGTCACCGAGGGGCCGACCGAGGCCACCACCGTGCCGATGCAGATCTCGATCAGGTACTTGGCGTAGGTCGCCGCGCTGTCCGAGCTGCCGCGCGCGCAGGTGACCACGAAGGCGGGGCCGGCATCGCGGAGCCGGGCGCCGAGATCGGCCGCGGCGGCGGCATTGGCATCGAGCAGGCGCGCCACCACCTCGGGGGCCTCCGCGGTCTCGCGAAGCATCAGGCTCGGGGTAGCGGCGGGCGTCGTCTCAGTCATCAGGCAACCTCGGTAGCATAGGCGCGCTCCGCCATCCGGATGGCGCCGTCGGCCGCATCGTGGGCGGGCTCGATGCAAACGGCGGCCACCGGCGGGGGGAGCCAGGGGAGAAGACGGGGGAAGACGCTGCCGATCATCGCCACCTGCGGCGCCCCCACCGCGAGCAGGCGGGTGATCGCGCGGGTCACGTCGGCCGCGGCCTCCTCGATGATCGGCATGGCGAGCGCATCACGGCGCTCGGCATGCTCGAAGACGAGCGGGGCGAAGGCGCCGAAATCCTTCGGCGTCGCGGTATCGGCCCAGGTGACGGCGGCGGGCGCGCTGTGCTCGAAGCGGTCGAGCACCTCTATGGCGAGCGGCGTCATCGGCGCCATGCCTTCGAGCGCCCAGAGCGCCCGACGGACGGCGGTGCGGCCGATCATCATGCCGCTGCCCTCGTCGCCGATCTGATGGCCCCAGCCGCCGACATTGATGCGCTCGCCGCGCACCACGGCAAGGCCGGCGACCCCGGTGCCGACGATCAGGATCGCCCCATCGCCACCGTCGAAGGCGCCCATATAGGCGGCGAAGGCATCGGTATCGACGACCACCGAGGCGAACGGTACCGGCTGCGACAGGATGAAATCGCGGTCCGGCTTCTGGGCCACGCCGGCGAGGCCGAAGCCAGCGTGGATCCGGCCGAGCTCGCCCTCGGCGAGGCCGGCTGCATCGGTGGCGCCGCGGCAGGCGCGCATGATCTCGGCAAAGGCGGCATCGCCGCCCCGCGCATTGGCCGCGCCCCCGCTCCCCTCGCCAAGGAGCGCCCCGTCCTTGTCGCGGAGCCGCGCCACGCACTTGGTGGCACCACCGTCAACGCCAATGAAAAGGGGATCACCCATGCAACTTCCCGCCGCCTTGGCCCGCCACCTTGGCCTCGACGCATGGAATAGTATAGGCCCACTGCAAAGCCAACCTTGAGCGGGCGCGACACAGCATGAGCGGCACCGAGACCATCGACCCCGGCATCATCGGCCTCGACACGTGGAGCGACGAGCGCATCCTCGCCGCCCTAACCGACGGCCAGCGGCGCGCCATCGACGCCGTCGACAAGGCGCGCCCGGCGCTGGCCGCGGCGGCCGAGGCGATCGCCGGCCGGGTGGCGAAGCGCGGCCGTATCGTCTATGCCGGCGCCGGCTCCTCGGGCGTCATTGCCGCGCTTGACGGCATGGAGCTGCTCGGCACCTATGGCTGGCCGGTCGAGCGGGTCGCCTTCGTGCTCGCCTTCGGCGACCGCTTCGCCCCCTTGACCGGCGGCGAGGAGGACGACGAGGACGCGGCGCGCGCGGCGATCTCGGCCCTCGCACTCGACCCGGACGACGTGGTGATCGCCAA
>JAEVZM010000608.1 GCA_023392225.1 Pseudomonadota bacterium | reverse complement strand
CCCCCCCCCCCCCCGGCCGCCCACGGCGCGCTCGACCTCGCCACCGCGAGCCCGCGCGCCGTGCTCGCCGCCCGGCATGCGACCATCGGCTATGTCAGCCAGTTCCTCCGCGTCGTGCCGCGGGTCGCGGCGCGCGACATCGTCGCCGAGCCGCTGATCACCCGCGGCGTCGACCGCGTCGAGGCGACCGCGCGGGCCGAGGCCCTCCTCGCCCGGCTCAACCTGCCGCGCCGGCTGTGGGACCTGCCGCCCGCCACCTTCTCCGGCGGCGAGCAGCAGCGCATCAACGTCGCCCGCGGCTTCATCGCCCGTTATCCGCTGCTCCTCGTCGACGAGCCGACCGCCTCGCTTGACGCCGAGAACCGCGCCGTCGTCGTCGAGCTGATCCGCGAGGCCAAGGCGGAAGGCGGCAGCTTCCTCGGCATCTTCCACGACGAGGCGGTGCGCGACGCCGTCGCCGACCGCGTCGTCGACGTCACCCGCTTCGCGCCGGAGGCGGCATGCGCCCGACCCGCCTCGGCCCGGCGCCGCTGGTCGCGCCGGACGCCAGTCTCGACAACGCCACCCTCGGCATCTATGTCGAGATCGGCCCCCGCACCCGCGTCCAGCACGCCACGATCGGCGACTACAGCTACATCATGGAGGACGGGCAGGTCCTCTTCGCCACCGTCGGCAAGTTCTGCTCGATCGCCTCGGACGTGCGCATCCACGCCCCGAACCACCCGATGTGGCGGGCGAGCCAGCACCATTTCACCTACCGCTCGAACGAGTATTTCGAGGACGCCGGCCCCGATTCGGAGATCTTCGACTGGCGGCGGAGCGCCGCCGTCACGGTCGGGCACGATGTCTGGATCGGCCATGGCGCCACGATCACCGCCGGGGTGACCGTGGGCACCGGTGCAGTGATCGCCGCCGGCGCCGTGGTGACCAGGGACGTGCCGGACTACGCCATCGTCGGCGGCATCCCGGCCAAGATCATCCGCATGCGCTTCCCCGACGCCGTGGCCGAGCGTCTTCTCGCCCTCGCCTGGTGGGACTGGCCGCACGAGCGACTGCACGCCGCCCTCCCCGACTTCCGCGCGCTCGGCATCGAGGCCTTCCTCGATCGCCACGCACCGGCCTAGCCGGACGCGATCAGCCGAGCCAGCGCTCGCGGGCGCCGAGCGCGACGTGGATCGACTTCACCTCCATGTACTCCTCGACGCCCAGCATGCCGCACTCGCGCCCGTGGCCGGAGCGCCTGAAGCCGCCCATCGGCTGTTCCGGCCCGCCGACGATGGTGGTGTTCACCCAGCAGCGCCCCGCCTTCATCTTGCGGATCACGCCGAGCGCCTTGTCGATGTTCTTGCTCCACACCGAGGCGGAGAGGCCGTACTCGGTATCGAGCGCCAGCCGCACCGCCTCCTCGGGCGTGTCGAAGGTGAGCACCGATAGCACCGGGCCGAAGATCTCGTCGCGGGCGATGGCCATGTCGGGCGTGACGCCCGAGAACACCGTCGGGGCGACGAACTGGCCGCCATCGCGCTCAAGCGCCTCGCCGCCGCAGGCGAGCCGCGCGCCCTCGGCCTTGCCGCGCGCGACATATCCGAGGATCTTGGCGTGATGCTGCGGCGAGACGATCGCTCCCATCTGCGTCTCCGGGTCGAGCGGGTCCCCGACCTTGACGCGGGCGAGCCTCGCCAGCACCCGCTCGGTGAGCTCGGCCGCGACCGAGCGCTCGACCACCAGGCGCGAGCCTGACACGCAGCACTGGCCGGCATTAAAGCAGAGCCCGAAGGCGACACCATCGGCGGCATCCTCGAGATCGGCATCGGCGAACACCACCTGCGGGTTCTTGCCGCCGAGCTCGAGCGCCACTTTCTTGAGGTTCGAGCGTGACGCCGCGAGCACCCGCTCGCCCACCGCGAGCGAACCGGTGAACGAGATCATGTCGACGTCCGTGTGAGCCGAGAGCGCCTCGCCGACCTCGGGGCCGAGGCCGGTGACGACGTTGAAGACGCCCGCCGGCAGGCCGGACTCGGTGAGGATGTCGGCCAGCATCAGGCTGGTGGTCGAGGTCATCTCCGACGGCTTCAGGACGACGCTGCACCCGGCGGCGAGGATGAAGGGCAGGCGCTCGGAGAGTACGATGAAGGGGAAGTTCCACGGCGTGATGAGGGCCACGACGCCGATCGGCTGGCGGGTGACCAGGCCGAGCATGGCATCGCCATAGCCGTTGTGGGTCTCGCCGGTGACCAGCCGCGCCATCCCGCCCGCCGCCTCGTAGTGGTCGGCCGCCGCGGCGATCTCACCCCGCGCCTGGGTGATCGGCTTGCCGGTCTCCAGCGTCTCCCAGTAGGCGAGCTCCTCGAGTCGGTCACGAATGCCGGCCGCGGTGCGGATCAGGATGCCGGCCCGCGCCGCAGCGGGCGTGCCCTCCCACACCGTGTCGAAGGCGCGTCGGGCCGCGGCCACCGCGGCGTCGGTGTCGGCCGCGCTGCACAGCGCCACCGAGCTCACCGCCAGACCGTGACCGGGACTGAGACGTTCGAGGCGGGGACGGTCGCCACCGTCGCTCCATCGGCCGTCGACATGAAAGCCGTTCCGGCGCACGGCATCAGGAAGCCCTCGCATGCGAGCCATGTCATTCTCCTTCGAAGCGTTTTTCGGAATCAGGCGGGGCGGAAGCGGTGAAGCAGGCGCCGGATGCCGCCGCGCGAATAGGTGGCGACCGCGATCGCAAGCACGATGCCGATGACGATCCGCTGCCAGTAGGGATTGACGCCCATCAGATTGAAGGCGTTCGCCATCATGCCGATGATCAGCGTGCCGCAGAGGGTGCCGAGCACGGTACCGGTGCCGCCCATCAGCGACACGCCGCCGATCGCGGCGGCGGCGATCGCGTCGAGCTCCCAGCCGACGCCGGTCCGCACCGCTTCGCCGGACTGCATCCGCGCCACCAGCATCAGGCCGGCAAAGGCGGAGAGGAAGCCGCTGATCATGTAGGTGATGATCTTGACCCGGGCGACGTTGACGCCGGCGAGCCGCGCCGCCTCCTCGTTGCCGCCGACCTGGTAGATCTGCCGGCCGGTGGCGGTATAGCGAAGGAAGATCGCGGCGATCGCACAGGCCGCGAAGAACAGGATCGCCGGCACCGGCAATCCGAGCACGGTGCCATCGGCGAGCAGGAACAGCTCGCTCGGGAGCGTTCCGAAGATCGGCCGCGAGTCCGAGTAGGCCATGCCGAATCCGCGGACGATCGCCATCGACGACAGCGTCACGATGATCGGCTGGAAGTTGAAGAAGGTGACGAAGAAGCCGTTGGCGAAGCCGATGCCGATGCCGGCGAGCAGCGCGATGTGGATGCTGACGATCGGCGGCTGGGTCGCCGAG
>JAEVZM010000514.1 GCA_023392225.1 Pseudomonadota bacterium | reverse complement strand
GATGCACCCTACTCGAACATCCACCCTCCTCATGCAGAGGAGCGAGGCCGGAGGCCGAGCCTCGAAGCACGCTACGACGTTGGGCGAGGCTCTGTGGTTGTGACCTTGCGGCGGCAACGGGCGTGGGACAGGAGAATGCGGCGGATTACGCTCCGCTAGTCCGCCTTACGCCTGGCCTACGACGCACGTGCCCAAGCTGATAGTCGACGCCTGTCATGCGGAAGCGCCAAGTGAGCATTTCATGGCTGACCTTGAATTGTTCCATGGCTTCTCTGTCCCCAAGACCCTCGCGCCGAATTCGAACCAATGCGGGACGTGGCAGTAGCCACGTCCCGCCAAACCAGTTTGCTTCGTCTTCTTGATCTTGATTGTAGTTCGATGGGATCAGGTGACCCGCTGTCGAGAGGCTCGCCGAATCAAGTTCGTGACCAAGCATAATATGCGCAAGTTCATGCATCACGACACTATTTATACGGGGCAATGTCTGCGATGAATTGAAAACGACCAGATGCTTGTTTTTTATCCGCAATGTAAAAGCAGACCAGCTATCGCCATCGATAATTGTAAGTTGTTCTCGATCATTTTCGCTGAGATCGGATATGTTGCGTTCACTCCAGATCGTCGTATTAGTTTTCTCTGCTAGATCTTCGTATAGGAGTGGGGCGTCCTGAGCGAGTCCAAGTGATCGTCGAATCTCGACGGAGCGGCGCTCACATTGGGACTTAAATCCACGGCGCAACAACTAGTGGCCTTCCGACTCGATTTTTGCAGCGAACTGGCGACTTGCCAATTCTATCAGGTTTGCAAGCGACTTCGCGGTGTCGGGAGGAATTGTTCGGTTTTTCTTAAACGCGATCTGAAGATTGGCGATCCCAGTGAAGCGTTCGATATCTTGTTCGAGCCAATCGCAGACCTTTTCTAAGGTCGCCATATCGGGGACGTGGCCGCGCTCTATCCGGGAAAGCGTGGTGGGACTGATCCCAATCTCTGAGGCTGTCGCGCGGACACCCATGCTTCCTTTTTTCCGCTGAACCAGACCGGCAAGGTCCTCAATTTTCATGTGTCCCATCGACTGATATTAGTGTTTCTGAAACTGGACACCGCCAGCACGTGCGGCTAGGGTGTACCAGTCGGTGACACACTCTTTGAATCATTTCCGATTCGGGGGGTCAAGGGCCGGGTGCGATGTCACACGAGACGTCGCGGCCTTCTGACGGAAAGGAGGTGATGAACATGGCGAACAAGGAAGTAACCAGCGCGAGGGCCGCTTCTGCGGCTTCGAAGGTTCTGCGGAGCCCGAATTCGAGCAAGGCGGCGAAGACCGCGGCGGCGTCTGCACTCACGCAGCGACCCAACAAAAAGAAGTGAAAGCGGCCAAGGCAGGTCGGGGGAGACTCCGACCTGCCGCCTAAGGCTCAAGCATCAAAGGAGACTCCAGTGATCTACGCGATCAATTACGATCTGAAGCGCCCCGGTCAGAACTACAAGGAGCTGTACGCAGCGATCCAGCGCTGCGGGGATTGGTGGCACTTTCTCGAATCCACATGGCTCGTCGATTCTACCCTTTCGGCGCAGGGCATTTGGAACACCTTGTCGCCGCACGTGGACGCGAATGATCGCGTCTTGGTGATTGGTGTTACGCGCAACTATCACGGTTGGCTTCCCCCGGACGCGTGGAACTGGATTAACAGCCGCAGTCTGCGGATGGCCGCGTAGAGAGCCACTCCCGCCCCACCCCCTTCACACCGGCGTCACGTTGGGCCTAGACTATGAGGCCGTAAGCGTCAGCCCCGCTGGTCCTCGTGATTCGGGAGCGTCCGTGAACGTCCATGTCTCGCCGGGGTCCAATCCGGCGCTCGTGCTCAATGCCGACTACCGGCCACTCAGCTACTACCCGTTGTCGCTGTGGTCGTGGCAGGATGCGATCAAGGCGGTCTTCCTCGACCGCGTGAACATCGTGTCGGAATACGACACGCAGGTCCGCAGCCCGAGCTTCGCGATGCGCCTGCCGTCGGTGGTGTCGCTGAAAGCCTACGTCAAGCCGGCGCGCTACCCGGCCTTCACCCGCTTCAACGTCTTCCTCCGCGACCGCTTCCAGTGCCAGTATTGCGGCACCAAGCACGACCTCACCTTCGACCACGTCATCCCGCGCTCGAAGGGCGGCCTGACGACCTGGGACAACGTCGTCGCCGCCTGCTCGCCGTGCAATCTCCGGAAGGGCGGGCGCAACCCGCGCGAGGCGCGCATGTGGCCGGCGCAGCTTCCCTACCAGCCCTCGGTCGCCGACCTCCACAACAACGGCCGGGCCTTCCCGCCGAACTACCTCCACGACAGCTGGCTCGACTACCTCTACTGGGACAGCGAGCTCGAGCCGTAGGGGCGGGCGTCGCGGGCGGCGGCGTTGCGCCCCCCTCACCCGGCGCGCAAAGGGCGCGCCACCCTCTCCCGCGAGGGGAGAGGGTTGGGCGTCGCGTGTGGAGAGAGGGTTCCGCCTCGCGTGTGGGGCGAGGGCTGGGCGGCGTGGGCCGACAGGGGGCGTGCAGCGCGGTGCGCGCTACTCGTCGTCGGCGGCGACGGTGGCGAAGTTGCCGTGGGCGGCGAGGAGCCACTTGCCATCGACGTTCTGGAACACGCTGAGGCGCGGGGCATAGGCCTCGATCAGCGAGCCGTCGCGGGTCTGGTCGGCGTCGATGTAGTAGACCGCGACCGCGACGTCGCCGTTGACCGTGACCTTCAGCTTCGAGATCTCCGGCATCTGGGCGATGATCGGCAGGATGCTGGTCGGATAGCCGGCCGCGTCGTGGGTCGAGCCGTCGGCCCTGAGGATCTGGAACTCGGGAGCGAGGGTGGCGGCGACCTTGTCCGGCTCGCCGGTCATCAGCGCGCCGAAGAAGTCCTCGATCGCCTGCCGGACCTCGACCTGGACGTTGCCCGGCTCGGTGTCGGCGGTCGCCGAGCCCGGGGTGAAATAGGCCACCACCGCGCCGAGCATCAGCGCAAACACCATCGCGAGAACGCTTCCGCGCACCACGTTGAGCATGTGACCTTCCCCGTCGTCTTCCCCGTTGGCGGCGAGAGAGAATCACGCCAGCCGTTAAGGCCGGGTGTATGGCACCGGATTTCGCGCACGGGAATGACGTCGGTCACAGCGGCGCGCGCGAAGCCGCCGGGCGTGACATTTTTGCCGGCAGCGCAGCCCGCGATTGACCGGGCGCTGGGTGGAATGCATGGTCCGGCGCGATTTCGCCGTCGTCACGAGGGGAGTTACCATGGACCGGCTCAAGGGCAAGCGCGCATTCCTCACCGCCGCAGGGGCAGGCATCGGCCGGGCCACTGCACTCGCCTTCGCGCGCGAAGGCGCCGAGGTCATCGCCACCGACCTCAAGCCCGAGCTGATCGCCGACCTCAAGGAGCACGGCATCGCCCATACCGACGGCCTCGACGTGCGCTCGACCGAGGCGGTCGAGGCGATCGCGAAGAAGTACGGGCCGGTCGACATCCTCTACAACTGCGCCGGCTTCGTGCACCACGGCACCGTGCTCACCACCTCCGACGAGGAGTGGGACTTCTCCTTCGACATCAACGCCAAGGCGATGCACCGGACGATCCGGGCGTTCCTGCCGGGCATGCTCGAGAAGGGCAAGGGCTCGATCGTCAACATCTCGTCGGGCGCCTCCTCGGTCCGCGGCATCCCGAACCGCTACGTCTACGGCGCCTCGAAGGCGGCCGTCATCGGCCTCACCAAGGCGGTCGCCGCCGATTTCATCAAGCAGGGCATCCGGGTCAACGCGATCTGCCCGGGCACGATCGAATCGCCCTCGCTCGACCAGCGCATCGACACCCAGGCCAAGGCGCTCAACAAGTCCGAAGCGGAGATCCGCCAGGCCTTCGTCGACCGCCAGCCGATGGGCCGCCTCGGCAAGCCCGAGGAGATCGCGGCGATGGCGGTGTACCTCGCCGGAGACGAGTCGGCCTACACCACCGGCCAGGCCTACCTGGTCGACGGCGGCTTCGCGCTCTAGCTAGCCGGCACCGCTCTCCGCCGTCCCGCCCGCCGGTTGCCGGGGGGCGGGCGGCTCGCGCCGCCCCACCCA
>JAEVZM010000143.1 GCA_023392225.1 Pseudomonadota bacterium | reverse complement strand
GGGCCGGGGGGGCCGCCGCTCGAGGCGGGAACCGGGACGCCCCTGCCCTGCCGACGACGATCGTGCAGCACGAAACCCGAACGCTACACCGAATCCTCGATCGCGGCGATCGGTGCGTCGGTGTGGCGTTGGAACCCCGATGGTGTCAGGCGCGCGGCAGCATGGCGACGTAGGGGCCCGCTGCGGCCTCGCCGCCGTCGAGCGCGATGTTCTGGCCGCTCAGGTGCGCGGCGGCTTCCGAGGCGAGATAGGCGACGAGACCGGCCACGTCCTCGGGCATCGCCAGCCGGCCGGAGGGAATGGAGCCAGCCCGGCGCGCCATGGCATCGGGGCCCTTGGCCGCGACGTAGTTGGGTGTCGCCACTGGGCCGGGCGACACCGCGTTGACCGTGACGCCGCTGGCGGCAATCTCGACCGCCAGGCTCCGGCTGAAAGCGATGACGCCGGCCTTGGCGATCGAGTAGGCCATCAAGCCCGGGGGTCCGTACATGCCCGCGGTCGAAGCGATGTTGATCACGCGGCCCCAGCCGCGCGCCACCATGCCCGGCACCACCCCCTGGCAGAGCCGCATGGTGCCGAAGAGGTTGACCTCGAGCCCACGCCGGACCTCCTCCATGCGCCCGTCGCCATAGGATGAAGGCGGCACAACCAGCCCGGCATTGTTGACGAGGACGTCGATCACCGGCACCCGTTCGGCCAGGCGCGAGAGGGCGTGGGCGACCGAGGCATCGTCGCCGACGTCCATCACCACCGTCTCGACATCGCCGTCGATCCTGTCGGCGGCCTCGGCGAGGCGTGACGCATCGCGTGCGGCGAGCACGACGCGGTGGCCCGTCGCGACAAGCGCCCGCGTGACGGCAAGGCCGATCCCGTCGCTGCCACCGGTGACGAGGGCAACCCGCGGCGCGCTCACCACACCGCCTCGACCGCCTCGAGCCGGCCGGAAGCCGCCGATCGATAGGCCGCTTCGAGCACCAGCATGTCCTGAAGACCCCGCGCGCCCGGCACCGGCGGCGGCCGACCGTCGAGGATCGCATCGACGAATTGCCGGTGCTGGTTGAACGGGTTGCGCCAATCGCCCATCTCGGCGGAGGCCAGTCCCTCGATGACGATGCGGCAACCGGGCGTGTCGTAGGCGATCACCTCACCGGCGAAAGGCCGCGCCGCGGACAAGGTGAGGACAGCATTGTCGATGAAGGCCGCCGACCCCTCGCTGCCGTGGATCGACATCTGCTCGCCCTTCACGCACCAGGACGATTCAAGGATGCCGAAGCTGCCGTCGCGGAACGTGGCGATGCCGGCCATGATGTCGTCGCCCTCGATATGCGGCGACATGAGGTTGGCCGCCACGGCGGTGATGCCGGTGATCGGCTGGTCGAGCAGCCACTGCGCGAGGTTGACGTAGTGATAGGCGAGCATGGCAAAGCTACCGCCGCCGACCGCCTGTCGCGAGCCACGCCAGGTGGCGGTGCCGTCGGCGGTCTTGAAGGAAGCGCCGCGGCCGTTGGCGAGCTTGGCGTTGACCGCCCCCATCCGGCCGAAGCAGCCGGCATCGATCATCGCCTTGAGGTCGCGGATCACCGGGCTATCGAGGCTGTTCATGTAGAGCCCGAGCTGGACGCCACGGACCGCGGCAAGGTCGTGCAGGTCTCGCGCCTCCGCCGCCGTCACCGTCATCGGCTTCTGGAGAAGCACGTGCTTGCCGGCGGCGAGCGCCATCGCCGCCTGGGCGTGGTGGAGGAAGTTGGGCGTGCTGATCACCACCGCATCGATGTCGGCGGCAACCAGCGCTTCCGCCGAAGGAGCGACGACGGCACCATGGGCGGCGGCGGCATCAGCCGCGGCCGGGTCCACGTCACAGACGACGGCGAGCTCGGAGCGCGGATACCCCGCATAGGCACCCACGTATTTCTGCGCGACGCCGCCGACGCCGATCATGCCGACCCGTAGCCGGCCGCTCTCTGCCGCGATCATCGCGCCGCGCCCGCCGCTGCGCCGACCGGGCCGTCGACGAGCGTGAAAGCCGCGATCAGCCCGTTCAGCTCGGCCAGTCCCTTCAGGCGGCCGATCGCCGAGTAGCCCGGCTTGGTCGCCGGCTTGTCGATGTCGTCGAGCATCAGGTGGCCATGGTCGGGCCGCATCGGGATCTCCCAGTCGGCGTCTCCGGCGGCGAAGCGCGCCCGCTCGACCTCGAGCAGGGCGCGAACCACGGCTGCCATGTCCGAGCTGCCACCGAGATGCTCCGCCTCGTGGAACGAGAGATTAGCCTCGCGCCGGACATTGCGGAGATGGGCGAAGCCGATCCGCGACGCGAACTCTCGCACCATTGCCGGCAGGTCGTTCTCCGCCCGCACGCCGAGCGAGCCGACGCAGAAGGTGAGGCCGTTGGCCGGGCTCGGCACGGCGGCGAAGATGCGCCGGAGCTGCTCGGCCGATCCGGCAAGACGCGGCAGGCCGAACAGCTCGATGGGCGGGTCATCGGGATGGAGTACCATGCGGATGCCGACTTCCTCGGCGACCGGCACGACGTCCTCGAGGAAATCGACGAATGTGCCGAAATACTCCTCGCGGGTGATCTCGGCGTAGCGTGCGAGCGTGCGCTCGAACTCCTGGCGACCATAGGTGATCGTGCCACCCGGCAGCGGCGCGAGCACGCTCGCCTCGAGCGCCGCCTTGCGGCCCTCGTCCATCTCGGCAAAGCGCGCATGCGCGGCGCCGACGACCGCCGCGTCGTAGCTGGCCTCGGCATTGGCGCGCCTGAGGATGTGGATGTCGCAGGCGGCGAAGTCGATCATGTCGAAGCGGAGCGCCTGGCCGCTCGGCAGGGGATGGCGAAGCTCGGTCCGCACCCAGTCGACCAGCGGGATGAAATTGTAGCAGACCGTCCGGATGCCGGCGGCCGCGACGGCGCGCAGCGAGGCGCGGTAGGCTTCGAGGTGTGTGGCGCGCTGCGGCCCGCGCACCTTGATCTCGGTGGAGACCGGGATGCTCTCCACCACCGACCAGGTGAGGCCGGCGTCGCGGATCAGCGCGTCGTGGGCCCTGCCCGCGTCCGCGG
>JAEVZM010000134.1 GCA_023392225.1 Pseudomonadota bacterium | reverse complement strand
CCCGAGCAGTACCCGGCCTGACACCCTCCGGAGCGCGGGGCCGCGAGACCGGCGCCGCGCTCCGCCACCGGCCCCGGGGCCGAATCCCGCTATGGCCCGGTCCGGCCCGGCGCCCCGCCGGCCAGCGGCAGCACGGCCCCGCTTGCCAGCAGCCTTGCGAAGGCATCCGCCGCGATCGGCGGACTGAACAGGTAACCCTGCCCCAGCGGATAGCCCTGCTGCTGCAGGAAGTCGCGCTGCTGCCGGGTCTCGACCCCTTCGGCCACCAGCTCTAACCCGAGGCTTCGACCGAGTGAGGCGATCGCCCGCACGATCACCGCATCGCTCGAGGTGATCGAGAGCTGGCGCACGAACATCTGGTCGAGCTTGATCTGGTCGATCGGAAAGCCCCTCAGATACTGGAATGAAGCGTGGCCGGCGCCGAAGTCGTCGATCGACAGGCGCACGCCGAGCGCGCGGATCGCGCGGAGGGCCTCGGCCACCTCCTCGGCGCTGTCGAGCAGGATGCCCTCGGTGATCTCGATCTCGAGGGCCTGTGGCGCGATGCCCGATTCGGCGAGCAGGCGCCGGATCGTCCCGGCGAAATCCGCGTTCCGAACCTGGATCGCCGAGGCGTTGACGGCCAGCCGTTCAAGCGTCATCCCCGCCGCCCGCCAGGTCGCGAGCTGGCGGAGCGCCGTCCGCAGCACCCACTCGCCCAGCGCGATGATCAGGCCCGATTCCTCGGCGAGCGGGATGAAGACGTTCGGCCGCAGCAGGCCGAACTGGGGGTGCTGCCAGCGCACCAGCGCCTCGGCGCCGACGATCCGCCCGGTGTCGATGTCGACGATCGGCTGGTAGTGGAGGACGAGCTGGTTCTCCTCGATGGCGCGATGGAGCGCGTGGCGCAGCTCCATCCGGTGCTGGATGCGATGGTCGAGGGAATCGTCATAGCGAAGATGGCTGCCGGCCCCGAGGCGGCAGGCGGCCGAGAGCGCCATCGACGCCCGCTTCATCAGCTCGGCCGCGGCGCGCTCGGTCTCGAAGCGCTTGAGCTCCGGCGCCGATAGCACCGTGGTCCCGGCGCTCGGCTCGATCAGCACCGCACCGTCGTCGACCGGGATCGGCTGCGACAGGGTCTGGAGCAGCTCGAGCACGAACGCATCGGCGTCGACGCCATCGCCCTTGCGGAGCACGGCGAACTCGTTGCCACCGATCCGGGCCGCGAAATGGCCGAGCGCGCTCGCCACCTCGCTGATCCGGCTCGCCGCCTCCCGCAGCACCGCGTCGCCCTCCGCCGTCCCGAGCGTCTCGTTGATCTCCGACAGCCCGGCGAGCACGAGATGGGACAGCGCCAGCGCCCCGCCCTGCTCCTGCCGCGCCTCGTCAATGGCGGCGCGGAGCCGCTCGGCGAGGAAGGCGCGGTTGGCGAGCCCCGTCAGGGCGTCGTGACGCGCGAGGTATTCGAGGCCGAGGCTCGCCTCCTTCTCGGACGTGACGTCGACGGCGACCCCGTCCCACACGACGGTGCCGTTGCCGAGGGTGCGCGGCGACGAGTAGCTCCGGAACCAGTGCTCCGCGCCATCGACGGAGAGAATCCGGAGCTCGATCACCGTCTTGCTGAGCTCGCGCTCCGTCCGGCGGATCTCGTTCGACAGCCTCCCGACATCGTCCCGATGGACATGTTTCCACAGCTCGTCGCCGGTCAGCGGCCCCTCGGGCAGGCCGATCATCCGGGTGAGCGAGGCGCTGAGATAGGGGTAGACGATGGTCCCGTCCGGAGCCGTCTGGCGCCTGAAGATGAAGCCCGGGATGTTCTCGGTCGTCGCTTCGAGCCACTCGCGGCGCTCCCGCTCCGCGGTAACGTCGAAGGTGATGCCGTCCCAGATCGCGGTGCCCGACACCTCACGCGGAATCGCCTGGGTCCGCAGCCACCGCTCGCCCGATCCGCCATCCGGCCGTGCCCGATACTCCACGACCAGCGGCTTCAGGCGCGCGGTCGACTCCTCGATCTCGATCAGGACGCGGTCGAGATCCTCCGGATGGACGTCGTCGATGCAGCTGCCGGGGCCGAGCCGCCGGCCGGGCGCGCCGGGATGGACGATCCAGTCCGGCAGCCCGAAGCAGTCCACCTCCCCGTCGGCTCTCCGGACCCGGCGAAAGACCTGGCATGGAATGTGGCGGAGGAGGTCGGCGAGCGCCTCGTCCTCCGGGCTGTGCCCATGCGCATCGCAGAGCGCGATCGTGGCGCCGCCGTCGCTCGTGTGCGGCCGGGCCGAGAGGGCGACGCGGAGCGCCCTGCCATCCTTGCCGTGGAGCAAGAGGTCGCGGCTGATCGCTTCCTCGAAGGCGAGGGCCCGCACGACCTCCGCAAACGTCGTGGCATCGGTATCGGCCCCCCTCAGAAGGTCGAGTGGCCTGCCGACGCATTCGTCAAGGCCGTATCCCGCAAAGGCACTGAACGCCTCGTTGACGAAGGCGATCACGCTTCCTCTCGGCGCTGTCACGAGCAATGGAACCGGTGCGGCCACCAGGGCGGCCGTCGCGTCGAACTCCCAGCCTAGCGGCGCATCCATACCCAACCCCGAGCCTGCCGAATGCCCGGCCACGGCTCCCCAACCGCGCCGGCTCACGACAGCACCGGAAATGCAGCGTCGCAGCATTGACCGGGATCAAGGACAAGCCCTGTTCCCTCGGGATTTCCGGCATCGTGCGGCGGCTGCGCCGGCTGGCGGCCGGCCCCCGACACGCCAGGCGGATCGCCCCGCGCGCAGCACTACTCAAAGCTGAGGATGACGGCATCCACCGGCAGGACGTCGCCGGGCGCAACCTTGATCGACGCGATCGTGCCATCGCGCTCGGCGCGCAGCACGTTCTCCATCTTCATCGCCTCGACGACGGCGAGCGGCGTGCCGGCCTGCACCTCCTGGCCCTCTTCGACCAGCACCGAGACCACCAGCCCCGGCATCGGGCAGCGGACCTCGCGGCTCGCGTCGCCCTTCGGCTTGGCCTTCATCAGCGCATCGAGCTCGGCGACCCGCGGGCGCATCACCCGGGCGACGACGTCGACGCCGCGCCACAGGAGCCGCGTGCCGGCGACCGCAGGGCGGAGCTGGACGGTGAGCGGAAAGTCGCCCACCACCCCGGTCCACAGGCGCTCGCCCGGCCGCCAGTCGGAGACCACGGTGACGCTCTTCTCGCTGCCCGGCAGCACCACGTCGAAAGCGATCTCCGGCAGGCTCACCTCGCCCTCGGTGCGCAGTGCCACGCGATGGTCGCCGAGCCGCACCACCCAGTCTCGGTCGCCGGTCAGGAGCGGCGCCTTCGGGTCGAGGCGCTGGCGCTCGGCGAGCGCGATCGACAGCGCCACCGCGGCGAGCCGGCCGAGCGCCACCGCATCCGGCTCGGCACCGGCGAAGCCGTCCGGGAACTCCTCGGCGATGAAGCCGGTGGAGAGTCGTCCTTCCTTCCAGCGCGGATGGTCCATCAGCACCGACAGGAACGGCTGGTTGTGGGCGACACCCTCGATCTCGTAGCTGTCGAGCGCGTCGGCCATCGCCTCCACCGCCCGCGCCCGATCCGGGCCGTGGGTGACGAGCTTGGCGATCAGCGGGTCGAAATAGAGGGAGATCTCCGAGCCCTCCTCGACGCCGGCATCGATGCGCACGGTGAGGTCGCCGTCGCGCCCCTCGCGGGGCGTGCGGTAGCGGCTGAGGCGGCCGATCGAGGGCAGGAAGCCGCGATAGGGATCCTCCGCATAGACGCGGGATTCGATCGCCCAGCCGTTGATCCGGACGTCCTCCTGGGCCAAGCCGAGCGGCTCGCCGGCCGCGACCCGGATCATCTGCTCGACGAGGTCGATGCCGGTGACCATCTCGGTCACCGGATGCTCGACCTGGAGCCGGGTGTTCATCTCGAGGAAGTAGAACTTCTTGTCCGGCCCGAGGATGAACTCGACCGTGCCGGCGGAATCGTAGCCGACCGCCTTGGCCAGCGCGACCGCCTCCGCGCCCATCGCGGCGCGGAGCTCCGGGTCGACCGCCGGCGACGGCGCTTCCTCGACGATCTTCTGGTTGCGGCGCTGCACCGAGCATTCGCGCTCGCCGAGATGGATGACGTTGCCATGCTTGTCGCCGAGCACCTGGATCTCGACGTGGCGCGGCGATTCGACGAAGCGCTCGATGAACACCCGGTCGTCGCCGAACGAGGACTGCGCCTCGGAGCGGGCGCGCTGCCAGCCTTCGGCGACCTCGGCCTCGGCCCAGGCGATGCGCATGCCCTTGCCGCCGCCGCCGGCCGAGGCCTTGATCATCACCGGGAAGCCGACGGCGATCGCCGCCGCCACCGCCTCGGCCTCGCTGGTCACCGCTTCGGGGTGGCCGGGAACGGTCGAGACCTTCGCCGCCGCCGCGAGCTTCTTGGAGGCGATCTTGTCGCCCATCGCCGCGATCGCCCCGGGGTTCGGACCGATGAAGGTGATGCCGGCCGCGGCCAGCGCCTCGGCGAACTCGGTGCGCTCGGAGAGGAACCCGTAGCCGGGATGGACGGCGTCAGCACCGGTCTCGCGGCAGGCCGCGATGATCCTGTCGATGGCGAGGTAGGACTGCGCCGCCTGCGCCGGGCCGATATGCACCGCCTCGTCGGCGGCGAGCGCATGCACCGCGTCGCGGTCGGCATCGTTGTAGACGGCGACGGTGGCGATGCCGAGGCGCTTGGCCGTCTTCATGACGCGGACGGCGATCTCGCCGCGATTGGCGATCAGGATCTTACGGAACATCTGGCGACGCTTCCCCCCTCGTCTTTCTATCCCGTCACGCCGCGCGGCGTGATCGTCTTCAGCTCGTCGGCGATCATGCGGCGCCGCTCCATCAGCTCATAGTCTGCCTGCAGGCAGAGAAAGAAGCCCTCGGACACGCGGAAGTACCGCGCCAGCCGCAGGTCGGTGTCTGCCGTGATCGCGCGTCGTCCAAGGACGATCTCGTTGATGCGCCGCGCCGGCACGTGGATGGCGCGGGCGAGCCCGTTCTGGGTGAGCCCCATCGGCACGACGAACTCCTCATTGAGGATTTCGCCGGGATGGGGATTGGCCAGCAGCTCAGTGGTAGTCGACGATTTCGACATGGTCGGCATGACCGTTTCTCCAAACGAAGCAGATGCGCCACTGACCATTACAACCCGTACTTCTTCTGCCACGCCAGCGCCGGTCCGCCCAGCTCGGTCGCGGCCTGGCGGATCTCGCCGGCGAAGTGCTCGACCAGGTAGTCACGAACCTCCGGCGCCATGGCGATCTTGGCCTGGGTGGCCTTGCGGTTGTGGTCGGGCGCGATGGCCTCGCTGCCGCGGTCCGGATCGCCCCCGAGGAAGCCGACGATCCGCCGGCGGAGGTCGGCCGCGCCGGTCTTGAGGTCGTCGAAGAAATAGAGGCCGAAGCGGGCGTCGTCGTCGCCGAGGCGCCAGCGCCGGACCACCGAGACCATCGCCGAATGGGCGTCGCCGGTGCTGCGGGCCATGAAGTCCCGCACTGTCGCCAGCGCCTCCGGCTCCGGCTCCGGATGGCGGCGGAGGATCATGCAGTACTGCGACCAGAACCGCTCCACCGGGTCGCGGACCAGATAGACGATCCGCGCCTCGGGGAAGCGGGCGCGCACTGCCGCCGCCTCCCCGTCGGGGATGATCGCGTAGGGTGGGCAGATGTCGCCCGAGAGACGCTCGCCGCGCAGCGCGAACAGCCGCGCATAGCGGTCGAGGTCGATCGGCTGCTTGTGCAGCCAGATGCGGGCCCTCAGCCAGTCGATGTCGCCGGGCGCCAGCGCCCGCTCCATCCGCTTCGCCCGCCGCCGGTTGGTGGTGGTAAGGTTGCGATCGGCGCTGGCGAGCAGCGGCCGGGCGAATTTGAGGAAACGCTTGCTGGCGTTGAGGTAGTGCAGCTCCTTGATCGGCGGCATCCAGAAGTCGGGATGCAGCGCCAGCTGGTCGAACAGCCAGCGCGTGCCGGCCTTCTGGGCGCCGATGCAGATGAAGTCCGGGCCGCGGGCGTCCTCGCTCGCAAGCAGCGCCGGCATCGGCATGTCGGCCGCCGGGCCGGGCCGCTCCGCCTTCAGGGGCCCGGCCTTTCCGCCCCGGCCCCTCGCACCCCGGTGCTTGCCGCCGCCGGTCTTGCCGCCCGCGCTCTTCCCGCCCTTGTCAGGCGCCATCCGCAACGTCCCAAACGAACTCGTGCCGGGCGCCGTGATACCAGACCTTCGGCCGCCGTGCGATTTTCTTCGCCGGCTTGCGCACCGTCGCGCGGAACGGCATGGGTAGCGCTCGCCGGGCGCACGCCCTTGGGGGACGCCATGACCGACCTCGACGCCATCGATCGCACCCTCCTCGGCCTCCTCCAGGCCGATGGCCGCACCCCGCATGCCAAGCTCGGCCGCGCCGTGGGTCTTGCGGTCTCCTCGGTGAACGAGCGCATCCGGAAGCTCGGCGAGCGCGGCGTCATCTCCGGCACCCATGCCCGGGTCGTCCCGGACGCGCTGGGGCTCGACCTGCTCGCCTTCGTCTTCGTCGGCTGGAGCGCCCCGACGACCGAGGCGCGGTTTCTCGAGCGCGTCGCCGCCGAGCCGGCGGTGCTCGAGTGCCACCACGTCACCGGCGCGTGGAACTACCTCCTCAAGGTCCGGGTGCGGAACACCCGTGCGCTCGAGGCCTTCCTCGGCGCCGTGGTCAAGGCGGTCGAGGGCATCGAGCGGACCGAGACGCTGATCGCCCTCTCCTCGCCCAAGGAGACGTCGGCGCTCGCCACCGAGGCCCCCGACTGGGCACCCTGAGGCGCGCCCGCCGTCAGAGGTTCGGAACCACCAGGA
This sequence comes from Pseudomonadota bacterium, assembly GCA_023392225.1. Taxonomy (GTDB): domain Bacteria; phylum Pseudomonadota; class Alphaproteobacteria; order Rhizobiales; family Kaistiaceae; genus Bauldia. The sequence continues at coordinate 2,532 of JAEVZM010000134.1, read as the reverse complement.
AGTCGTAGTCGTGGAGACTCGCCACGCCCTCAAGTTTGGCGATGGCGACCGGGAGGGTCGCGCCGCTGCCATCGGGGTCGTAGTAGAGGATGTGGCTGCCGGTCTCGAACAGGAGGTGCTGCTGCGCCGTCGACGCGACCGGGTTCGCCGCATTGACGATCTGGCCCGCGACCAGCGTTCCGTCGGCATTGTGGGCGATGGCGAACTGCCCCTCCTGCAGCCAGAGGCGGTCGCCCGTGGCGCCGCTCGACTGGGAGAAGCCCTGGACGGTATCGAAGCCGAGGCCGTATTCCAGCACGAAGATGTCGCGAAGGCCGTCCTCGGAGATGCCGAGGAAGTTGTCAGAGAGCGTGTCGTCGCCCCGCTCGCCGCGGAGCACCTCCGTGCCGACATTGTCGTAGACGAAATCGTCGCCCCAGCCGCCATCGGCCCGGCCGTTCAGGCCCGCGATCAGCGTGTCGTCGTAATCCGAGCCGCGCACGTTCTCGATGCTGTCATAGGTGTCGCCGAGGGCGCGCCCGCCGCCGACGCCGGTCCTGAGGTTCACCGTGACGCCGCCCCCCGCATCGTCGTAGTCGGCCCAGTCGAAGCCGCTGCCGCCGTAGAGGTGGTCCGCTTCCGCGACATCGCCCTCCGGCGCCAGCCAGTCGTCGTTGGCGCCGCCATAGAGGTTGTCCTCGCCGCTGCCGCCAAAGAGCGTGTCCTTGCCGTCGTTGCCATAGAGGTTGTCGTTGCCACCCTCGCCGAAGAAGGCTTCCGCCGCGCCGGCCCCCTTGATCGTGTCGCCGTATTTCGAGCCGAAGACCCGCTCGATCGAGGAAAACGTATCGCCCGCCGCCGAGCCGCCGCCCGTGCCCGCCGCAAGGTCGATCACCGCCCCGGAGCCGGCCTTCTCGTAGACGAACGAATCGTATCCCGCGCCACCGATGAGCTGGTCGGCGCCGCTGTCGGAATAGAGCTGGTCGTTGCCGTCGCCACCCTCGAGGATGTCGTTGCCGTCGCCGCCCTTGAGGGCGTCGTTGCCGCCGAGGCCGCGAAAGTGGTTGTCGGCGCCGTCGCCCTCGATCGTGTCGTTGAACGCGCTGCCGTCGATGTTCTCGACGCTGCGGAAGGCGTCCTGGAGGCCGCCATAGGTCTGCGTGAGGAGCAGGAGCTCGACCGTGATGGCGTAGGGATTGTCGGCGAAGCTCACCGTGTCGATGCCGTCGCCGCCGTCGAACAGGTCGCCGCCGGGACCGGAGATCATCAGGTCATCGCCGGCGCCGCCCTTGAGGATGTCGTTGCCCTCGCCGCCGTCGAGCCGGTCGTTGCCGGTGCCGCCGAGCAGCTTGTCGTCGCCCGCCTTGCCCTTCAGCACGTCGTCGCCGCCGAGGCCCTTGATCTTGTCCCCGTGCTTGGTGCCGCCAAGCTTGTTGCCCTTCTTGTTGCCCTTGATCTTCGCCATGGCCTTGCCCCTCCCGAGGGCGCCCACAGTCCGTCACGCACGGCGATGACCGCGCAGCGACGAATGTCATACGGAGTTCGTCCTCTATCGCCGAATTTTTTACGAAACAGTGACGCGGATCACAGCCTCGCTGCGCGCGACGGGCCGCCTCAGGCTTGGACGATCCAGGCCGCGACGGCGCCGGCAGCGAGCGAGGCTGCGGTGACCCCGGCATAGCCGAGGCCGAAGCGGCCGCCACCGACGGTGAGCGCCATGGCGGACTTGGTGGCCGAGTTGACGGCGACGGCGACGAGGATGGCGATGGCGGCGACCGCCGCGTCCGGCCCGCCGGCGAGACCGGTCATCGAGAGCGTGATGGCGTCGACGTCGGCGAGGCCGGCGATCGCCGCGATCACCACGTTGCCCGCGCCGCCGATCTGTTCGGTGACGACGCGGGTGACGACGAGGATCGCCGCGAGCAGCGCCGCGAAGCCGAGGACGACCCTTAGGTCGAAGGGGTTCTGCACGTTCGGCGCATCGCGCGCCGGCTCCGCCGCAGTGCTGGCATGGATGCTGAGGGCGAGCGCGCTGCCGGCCGAGACCAGGGCGGCAAGGCAGAGCGCCGGGGCGACCCTCGGCAGCAGCGCCGGCCCGAACAGGGCGACGACGACGACGACCCGGGCGAACATCACGGTCGAGGCCGCCAGCGCTCCGGCAAGGTGCGGCCGCCACAGCCCGGGCGCCGACCGGGTGCGCCGGGCGAAATCGAGGGTTGCCGCGGTCGAGGAGACCAGCCCCCCGGCGGTGCCGGCGATCAGCGCGCCGGTCCGCTCGCCCACCGCCTTGGTGGCGACGTAGCCGATGAACGAGACGCCGGCGATGACGATGGTCATCACCCAGAGCTGGTAGGGGTTCAGCGCCTCGTAGGGGCCGAAGCCGCGGTCGGGTAGCACCGGCAGGGCGACGAAGGTCATGGCGAGGAGGATCAGCGCCGCCCGGAGCTCGGCCCAGGTCAGCACCCGGAGCCAGGCATGGAGCCATTCCTTGGCAGCGAGCAGCGCCGCGGTCGCGACCCCGGCCGCCGCCGCCGCGACCATGTCGCCGAGCAC